>NZ_JBHFKV010000084.1:0-10757 GCF_042879355.1 Photorhabdus sp. RM71S
GTGTTTTTACCCTTTTTCACACCTGTTTTTTTATTGAGTTTAATCATCATGGTATGTCGGTGTTTTATGCTCAGTAAGCATTAATCATATTCGTCTTAAGCATTAACAAAATCGATTTTTATTTCTTATTTTTCACTGATAGTTTTATGATGGGCAGTTTTTAAGTTGTTATTAAAAGTCATGGTTTAGCTTTTGGGTTTAATCGGTATAAGGTTTTAACACTGTTTTATCTTTTAAAAATTTGGCATTAATGGGTACCTGTTTTTTTAACACTTTTTTGATTAATAGCCGAGTTAATCACCCATAAAAAGGCGCTTGCGATCGCCCAAAAAAGCAAATGCAAGCAAAAAAGAAAAGTAAATAATATTAAACAGATAATAAACCTGTGAGGCTATTTTTATTCCGAAGTTTTTTATTTTTGAATTAAAAATTCATTTAATGAATGGCCTTCATTGAGTAATTTTTGTAAACCTGATGGTTTTTTCCCGTTTCCTGACCAGTATTTAATTTCTCCATTGTCATTAAACTGATACTTAGGTTTTCTCGTCTTTCCTTTTCCTGCATTTGATTTTTTAGGTTTAAAATCAGAGAGGGTAACAGGTATGTTAATAGTATTAGGATTAAGGCCGATTTCTTCAATCATTCTTAATATTTCTAAACGTTTTTGTTCTTTTTGTTCCGCTTCTAAACTCATTAATCTGAAGGTTTCTTTGCTTTCTTGAACGACTACTTCTAATGTTTTGTAAGCATCTTCTAGCCATTCAACATCTTTTGTTTGAGCAAATCTTCTTAATAAGCTTATTCTTGATAAATATGCTGATACAATATCATATTCTTTTTCTGTGGTTAATGTTGTCATTTTGTCACCTTGTTAATAAGTTTAAAATCTATCTTTTCTGATGTTTTCTCTTCCAGCGTCAGTATAACACCGAATTTTTTACTTGCTTTAAAAAAGCTTTAATCATTTCTGTTTTACCTTTAATGATTAAAGCTTTTGCCTTCTTTTTCGTGATATGCTTGCCGTTTTTTCCTAAATTTTAAAACCGTGGTGACAGATAAAACGTATTTAATCCTATGTGAATAAGTAGATATTCTTTAATCCCTTGTTTTCAGATGGCACGAAAAGCGATAATCCATATTATTTAAGCTGAGAAGTCGGGATTTACGGAATAAATAAAGAGCCTTAAACCAAAAGGTTAAAGGCAGTAAAAATTTTCTCATTGATAGTTAAAACGCTAAAAACCAATAATCTGAACCGGATATTTGAATACCCGGTTCTTTTTAATCAGGAAGGGTTAACCGGTACCACGCTTTCTGTTGGGTAACATCCCAATACCTTTAATGAATGAGTGATTTTCGCCAATGCTTTCAGGACGTGTTGCATATTGATTGAACGAATATTAGCTTGGACATCAATATAAAACATCTCTTCCCACGGATTTCCGTTGATCGGTCGGGATTCCAGTTTACTCATAATAATATTATGTTTTTTCAGCACCATTAGCGCATCTACCAGTGCGCCTGCCTGCTGTCCGGTTGCCATAATAAATGTCGTTTTAGCCGGTACTTGTTCTGCAACTTCAATAGGTTGACGGGCAACAATAATGAAACGAGTAATATTATGTGATTGATTTGCGAGATTCTGTTCCAGAACCTGTAACTGATAAAGCGCACCGCCCGCTTCACTCCCTAAAGCTGCAATTTCTGGTGAATTCTGTTCGGCGACTTTTTGCATTGCTGCGGCAGTGCTTTCGCAATAGTTAATTTTCCAATGTGGGAATTGATTAATATATTGGCTACATTGTTGGAATGGTTGAGGGTGACTGTAAACCGTTTTGATCTCTGATAGCGTTGTGTCTTTTGCAACGAGTAGGCAATGGTCAATAGGAATGGTTATTTCTCCCACAATTGACAAATTGGTATGTTGCAACAAGTCATAAACATCATTGATGGAACCCGAGCTGGTATTTTCAATGGGTAACATTCCGTAATCCGCTTGGCCTGTTTCAACCAGGGAGAAGATATCTTGGAACTTATGGCAGCTACATTCAATTAATTGATTGAAATGGCGTGCGGCATATTGGCGGGCTGCGATATGAGAGTAGGAACCTCTAGGACCGAGGAATGCAATACGCGCTGAATCTTGGGGTGTTTGATTTAGGTGTTGCTGCAATAATGCCTGTTGAGTGAGTACGGAATCTTCAATGATCATCTGAAAAAGACGCGAAATATAAAAGCCATCAAGCCCGTAGCTTTTTCCTTTTTTAATCAGAACATCTAGTAGTTCTCGTTCGCGATCCTTGTCTCTGATAGGGCGATTATCCTGTAACTTAGTTTGGGCAATATCAAAAGCTAATTGGCGACGCTCTGCTAGTAAAATCAGTAACTTTAAATCAAGTTCGCTGACTTTTTCCCGTATTTTCAGCAAATTATTTTGATCCATAAATGGGTTCCTAATGGGTTATTCACATTCTGATAATAATAGGTTTGCATTGACATCCTCCCCCACTTTCGCACTTCGTGACTCAAGAGGGGGATCCCCGTTAGTGGGCGACGGTTGATCGCTCTGCGTCTGGTTCCTGCTTCAACGGGCGGCCTGACTGCTCCGTCCCTCCACAGGCAAGCACGGCATGCCCTGCCGCTAAAATGTTACGTGCGCCGTTTACATCTGCGTTCGCGGTATATCCACACACCTGGCACACGAATTTACTCTGCGACAAGCGGTTCTCTTTTGCTGTATGACCGCAACATGCGCACCGCTGGCTGGTGTATGTCGGAGGGACTGCCAGTACCTGACCGCCGCGCCAGAGCTGCTTATATTCTAGCTGACGGCGCATTTCATACCAGCCCTGATCCAGTATCGCGCGATTTAAGCCTGTTTTAGCCCCAACGTTCCTTCCGGGCTGTTCTGCTGTGCCTTTCGCTGACTTCGACATGTTACCGACCTTCAAATCTTCAATCACGATCATCGCGTGGTTTTTGCTTATTTTCGTGGTGGTCTTATGAAGGTAATCGCGCCGGATATTGGCGATGTGCAAATGCAGGCGCTGAATTTTTCGCTTCTGTTTCTGCCAGTTGGCGCTGAACTTAACTTTGCGGCTTAACTGTCTCTGGAGCTTCGCCAGTTTGCGCTGGCGGGTTTTAAAACTGTTGACGGGTTCGTATATCGTACCGTCTGAGAGCGTCGCCAGTTTCGATATCCCTGCATCCAGACCAACCATTGTTGTTGATTCGTGGTGTGGCTCAGAGGCTTCTATCTCGACTTGAAACGACACATACCACTTACCCGCTGACTGGCTGATCGTGGCATTTTTGATTTTGCCGTTCACCTCCTGCGATTGCCGGAACTTTATCCATCCGAGCCCAGAAGGAAGTCTGACTCTGCGATTTTCAAGGAGACAATATTTTTCAAAATTGACGAACCGGATTGAATCCCTGCCGTCATTTTTTCGTTTCCATACAGGCGCTTTCGCTGCCAGTGTTTTATCGAAGCAACGCCTCCATGCCCCATGTAAGTCTTTAAGTTTTTGCTGAAGGTTATCGGTGTAAGCTTCCTGTAAGAAGGCGTATTCCGGTGTTTTTTTCCACCCCGTGAGCATGCGGTTTAGTTCAAACGCGGAGGGAAGTTTTTCGCCGGAATCCAGAATGTGTTTTGTTACCTCAAGTCCGTGATTCCAGACAAAACGAGCACACCCGCATAACTGCCGCAAACGCGGCGACTGTTCTTCAGTTGGCTCTAGTCTGAACTTGTAGGCTTTCAGTATTAGCATTATCATTCAGTGTGTAGTAGTTTTACTCTCTATTTTACTGTGCCTTCGGCTAACTTCAATGCAAAAATACAAAATTAATCGTTCACGACATGCCGCCTTTCTTTTGCATGTACATCTTGTGTTTGTGACCAAATACCGTAGAAAGATTCTTGGCGAGCGACACTATGCAGCCTTTCATCAGTATGCAGGTGAAATCTGCCGTGACTTCGGCGCAGAACTTAAAGAGAGTCACGGCGATTTAGATCATGTTCATATGCTGATTGAGTATCCACCGACCGTTCAGCTATCGGTATTGGTTAACTCGCTGAAAGCAGTCACCTCCCGTCGCTTACGTAATGAGTTTCTGGACTTACGCGGAGCATACGGAAAGGCAGTTCTCTGGTCTCGCTCCTACTTTGCAGGTTCATGCGGTGGAGCACCGCTGGGAGTGGTGAAACAATACATTCAACATCAGCGTGGCTGATGATTCCACGGGCTTTTCAAGCCCGTCCAAATTCCCCTCCCGCCTGATGTCGGCGGGAGTACCCTTTGGAGGTAAAGATGGATAGAAAAAAGCTTCCCTCAAGGGAAGGTAAAAAAGAAAGAAAAGAAAAACAGGCTTATGTTCATCATATTCTCATATTCATAGTTTGGGTGACTGCTCTTTGCCCAATCGGGCGAAGCTTCCCATTTGCTTGCCATTTCATCGGCAGCCGTCCGCATTGGACAAGGGTTACGGTGATTTTTGTTAATTAACCTTATGTTGTTGTTTCTGTCAACAAAAAACGCGTCCAAATTGGACGCGTCACAGGCAAGTCATTGTTATTTTATTGTGATATTTCTGGTTCTGTTTCTAATTCTGTTTCTAGGTTAAGGTTTGATTCTTTAACACTGTTGTCAGTACGGCGTGCTTCTCCCTTATGCTGTACTTTATTCAATTGGCGCTCCAGTTTTGTTAATAATTCATTGATAGCAATATACATATCTTCATGTTTTGCACCGGCAACTAGCATACCATTTGGTATACTTATGGTTGCATCAGCCCTAAAAATTTGAGGCCCTTTTGATAGAATAATATGAGGATTTATCAGATTTACTTGCCATTTATTTAGTTTATTTAGACGTTTTTCTACGTGGTTGCGAATTGCCGGGGTAATCTCCATTTGTTTGCTGGTAATATTCACTATCATATAGTTACCTCTCATTATTGATTATCCACCTTCAATAATTTCAGCATACATTTCTTTTTCATGAAAAAGGTGATCTAAATCACTATTTAACCAGATATGAGGCAACTAGTTGAAGTAATTGTGATTAGTGGTAAAAATATGAAGAATATCTATTGCAGGATTGAAGCTAATGGGACACTATTGACAAGTTGAGTCTTTATCAACTCTGCTGATAAGTAGTCTTTTTTAGATCTCATAAGTAAAAATAAAACAGCGGTACCCACCGCTGTTTTATCATCTGCTGTTTTATACGGGATTAGCAGCAATGAGTTTTGCTACTTTATCTGCCTGGGCTGTTAAACCCAAACGTGTATAAGCTTTTTTCATGTAAGGCAGCGCTTCGAGAGTTGACTGTGTATCAGGGTAATCACGTAACATTTGTTCAATTCGATTTACCACCGCGACATAAGCTCCACGTTTGTTATAATATTCCACAACAGAAAGTTCATATTTTGCCAGGCGCTCTCTGATAAACATTAAACGCTTAATAGCATCGGCAGTATACAGGCTGTTAGGATGATAGCGTACTAATTGACTAAAATCCTTGAATGCTACCCTGGCGTGTTCAGGATCACGATCTGAGCGGTCAATGCCGAAGAAACTTTGCAATAGACTGTTATCCAATGCTTGTGAAGTTAATCCACGCATATACAGAACGTAATCAATGTTGGGGTGAGTTGGATTCAGGCGTATAAAACGGTCAATAGAAGCGAGAGCCATTGGCAA
Source organism: Photorhabdus sp. RM71S (assembly GCF_042879355.1). Classification (NCBI taxonomy): domain Bacteria; kingdom Pseudomonadati; phylum Pseudomonadota; class Gammaproteobacteria; order Enterobacterales; family Morganellaceae; genus Photorhabdus; species Photorhabdus sp. RM71S. The sequence goes on from NZ_JBHFKV010000084.1 coordinate 5,705, forward strand.
GTCAGAGGATTTATAATAAGCATAAATCAGATCGAGTTGTACTTGCTGCGAATAGGGGCCAAATGGATAGCGATTATCGAGGGTTTCCAATTGCTTGATCGCATCGGAATAGCTACCTTTTTGCAGCTTTTCCTGACCCTTAGAGTAAATTTCCGCAGGTGGGCTGTCGGGGACAGTATTTTTATTACCAGAGCACCCGGAAAGTACCAGGCTCAATGTGGCTGCCGCCACCAGATATTTCATGCGTATCATCACGTGTTGATTATCCTCTGAGTGTTTTTCTGGGAGACTATCCATGAAGCTCCCGGCAAAAGATCGAGTTACAATAGCACACTATATTAAATTAAACGGCTCTGCCGTCAAAACTCAACGTAAGTGTAGAAACAATATATGGCACAACAAATACGACTTAATACAACAGTCGCCGAATCTCAGCTCGGTCAACGTTTAGATCAGGCTTTGGCTGAATTGTTCCCTGATTATTCAAGATCACGCATAAAAGATTGGATCTTGGATGACAGAGTTCAGGTTAATGGCAAATTAATCAATAAGCCAAAAGAAAAAGTACTGGGAGGTGAAGAAATTGCAATTTATGCCATCATTGAAGAAGATGCGCGTTGGGAACCTCAGGATATTGCGTTAAATATTGTCTATGAAGATGATGACATTCTAGTCATAAACAAATCGCGTGATTTGGTCGTCCATCCAGGAGCAGGAAACCCAGATGGTACGGTATTGAATGCACTGTTATATCATTATCCTGAAATTGCCGATGTTCCTCGGGCAGGCATTGTTCACCGTCTTGATAAAGATACGACAGGGCTGATGGTCATTGCTAAAACGGTTCCCGCTCAAACACGTTTAGTCGAATCACTCCAACTACGCGAAATTACCCGTGAATATGAAGCGGTAGCGACAGGTTGTATGACGGCGGGTGGAATGGTTGAAGAGCCAATTTCTCGTCATCCAACAAAACGAACACATATGGCAGTGCATCCAATGGGCAAACCGGCTATTACCCATTATCGGGTAATGGAACATTTTAGGGCACATACTCGTCTACGCCTGAGACTGGAAACCGGCAGAACACACCAGATACGTGTTCACATGGCCCATATTAGTCACCCATTGGTGGGCGATCCTTTGTATGGTGGTCGTCCTCGACCTTTGAAAGGGGCTTCTGATGAGTTCCGCGAGGCAATGCGTAATTTTGATCGTCAGGCATTGCACGCCACGATGCTGCGTCTTTATCATCCGATAACCGGCATTGAAATGGAATGGCACGCTGAATTACCTGAAGATATGGTGATGCTGATTAAGGCATTAAAAGCAGATGCAGAAGCGTTTAAAGACGAAATGGATTGGTAAATGACTGCGCTTATTTTTCCAAACTGGCCACAACCGACGACAGTAAAAGCCTGTAGTTCTACCCGTTTAGGGGGAATAAGCTTATCACCTTACGATAGCCTGAATCTGGGTAAGCATGTTGGTGATAAACCTGATGTTGTTGAACAAAACAGGCATATTTTAGCGAAAATGGCAGAACTGCCTCAGCAACCAGTCTGGTTAGAACAGGTTCATGGTACGCGTGTTGTGAGACTCAATGGTCAGCCACTGGAAGATAATAGAGCTGATGCTGTTTATACCAATATTCCTGGGCAGGTTTGTGCTGTGATGACAGCAGATTGCCTGCCTGTACTATTTTGCAGTTCTGCGGGTGATGAGGTTGCGGTTGCCCATGCGGGGTGGCGAGGTTTGTGCGCCGGCGTACTGGAAAACACGATCACTCAATTTAAAGCTAAACCTAATCAGCTCCAAGCTTGGTTAGGGCCGGCAATTGGCGCGAAAAAATTTGAAGTTGGTAATGAGGTTTTGGAAGCATTCACAATCCAGCATTCTGATTTGAGTCGAGCTTTTATACCTTTTGGCGAAAAGTATTTAGCGGATATCTATTTGTTGGCAAAGTTAAAATTGCAATCTGTTGGTGTGAAAGCGATTTTTGGCGGGGATGAATGTACTGTCAGTAATAAAGAGAAATTTTTCTCTTATCGTCGTGATGGGATCACCGGACGTATGGCAACTTTAATCTGGCTGATATAACCTATCCTGTAGGGCGATCCATTGGCGCATAAGAGAATATCTCACAATTTGCTTTTCAGAATAACCTTGAATATTTGAGGAATGGCCTCATTTAATCTCCAGTAGCAATATTCTGAACAGTATTGGAGGTGTTATGCGTCTGGATCGTCTTACTAATAAATTCCAGCTTGCTCTCGCTGACGCCCAGTCCCTTGCGCTTGGGCATGATAATCAGTTCATCGAACCAATTCACTTAATGAGTTCACTGTTAAAACAAGAGGGTGGCTCTATTCGCCCATTATTAACGTCAATTGGAATCGATGCAGGTCGTTTCAGCAATCAGCTTGAGCAGGCTTTAGAACGTTTGCCGCGGGTACAGGGTATTGGTGGTGATGTACAACCATCCAATGATTTAGTTCGTCATTTAAATCTGTGTGACAAACTAGCACAAAAAGCCGGGGATAATTTTATCTCCTCTGAATTATTTGTTCTGGCAGCATTGGAAGAACGTGGCACATTAAGTGACATATTGAAAGCTGTTGGCGCAACAAAAGAAAAAATCACTAAGGCAATAGAACAAATGCGTGGTGGTGAAAAAGTTGATGATCAGGGAGCGGAAGATCAACGCCAGGCCCTGAAAAAATACACTATTGATCTGACTGAACATGCTGAACAAGGCAAACTTGATCCGGTAATTGGCCGTGATGAAGAAATTCGCCGCACCATTCAGGTATTACAACGCCGTACTAAAAATAATCCGGTCTTAATTGGTGAACCTGGGGTTGGTAAAACAGCCATTGTGGAAGGGCTTGCTCAACGGATCATTAATGGTGAAGTTCCTGAGGGGCTTAAAAATAAGCGAGTTCTTTCCTTGGATATGGGCGCGCTGTTAGCAGGGGCTAAATATCGTGGTGAATTTGAAGAGCGTTTGAAAGGTGTGTTGAACGACCTTGCTAAACAGGAAGGCAATGTCATTCTGTTTATTGACGAATTGCATACTATGGTTGGTGCAGGTAAGGCTGATGGTGCAATGGATGCTGGCAACATGTTAAAACCAGCCTTGGCCCGTGGTGAACTTCACTGTGTTGGTGCAACAACACTGGATGAATATCGTCAATATATTGAGAAAGATGCAGCGCTGGAACGCCGTTTCCAAAAAGTCTATGTTGCAGAACCTTCCGTAGAGGACACAATCGCTATTTTGCGCGGTCTGAAAGAACGTTATGAGTTACATCATCATGTACAAATTACCGACCCTGCAATTGTCGCGGCAGCAACATTATCTCATCGTTATATCTCAGACCGTATGTTGCCGGATAAAGCTATCGACTTGATCGATGAATCGGGTGCCAGTTTACGTATGCAAATGGATTCAAAACCGGAAGCGCTGGACCGTCTGGAACGCCGGGTTATCCAATTGAAGTTGGAACAGCAGGCGCTGAAAAAAGAGTCTGATGATGCCAGTAAAAAACGGCTTGAAATGCTTAATGAGGAGCTGCTCGTAAAAGAACGCGAATATTCTGAACTAGAAGAAGAATGGAAAGCTGAAAAAGCAGCACTTACGGGTACTCAGCACATAAAAGCGGAATTGGAAAATGCCCGTATCAGTTTAGAACAGGCACGTCGCAGTGGTGATTTAGCGAAGATGTCTGAAATTCAGTATGGAAAAATACCTGGATTGGAAAAACAGCTTGCCGCAGCCACACAAGCTGAAGGTAAGCATATGAAACTGCTTCGTAACAAAGTTACCGATGCCGAAATTGCAGAAATTCTTGCTCGTTGGACGGGTATTCCTGTTGCCAGAATGCTTGAGAGTGAAAAAGATAAACTGTTGCGCATGGAGCAAGAGCTGCATAAACGTGTTATTGGTCAGGATGAGGCAGTCGATGCAATATCTAATGCGATTCGCCGTAGTCGTGCTGGATTAGCTGATCCAAACCGTCCGATTGGTTCATTCCTGTTCCTTGGTCCAACTGGTGTTGGTAAAACTGAGTTGTGCAAGGCGTTAGCAAATTTCCTGTTTGACAGCGATGATGCAATGGTGCGTATCGATATGTCTGAATTTATGGAAAAACATGCTGTATCACGGTTAGTAGGAGCACCGCCGGGATATGTTGGTTATGAAGAAGGTGGTTATCTAACAGAAGCTGTTCGTCGTCGACCTTATTCCGTTATTTTGCTTGATGAAGTGGAAAAAGCGCACCCAGATGTATTCAATATCTTATTGCAGGTGTTGGATGATGGTCGATTGACTGATGGGCAAGGTCGTACTGTCGATTTCCGTAACACGGTTGTAATCATGACTTCTAATCTCGGGTCGGACATGATCCAGGAGCGTTTTGGTAGTCTAAATTATGATGAAATGAAAGATATAGTGATGGGAATTGTTAGCCATAATTTCAGACCTGAATTTATTAACCGTATTGATGAAGCTGTTGTGTTCCACCCATTAGGGCGTCGGCATTTATCAGCGATTGCAGATATCCAATTGCAACGTTTGTACAAACGTCTAGAAGAACGTGGTTATCAGGTGACGATTACTCAGCAAGCGTTGGAAATGTTGGCAGAAGCCGGGTTCGATCCTGTTTACGGTGCACGGCCATTGAAGCGAGCTATCCAGCAGGAAATCGAAAATCCATTAGCTCAAAAGATACTTTCCGGCCAACTATTGCCAGGAAAACTAGTTACTCTGGATGTGGAAAATAGCCATATCGTCGCAAAGCAATAACTGTATATTTAATGAGAGAGTAAAGTTAACGAGAAATGAGGGGGCAGGAAACTGCCTCTTTTTTTATCATTTTGCGCATTAAATCGCAATTTAGCACTGTTTTTGCTTAATTGGTGTTCGGATGAATTATTTTTGCAAATAAACGCTTGCCAGCGCCAAAGAACGCCCTATAATGCGCCACCACTGACCGACACAACGCTGATAAACATTGTGAGGTCGGGCAGAGAAAGCGGCAATAAGCGCTTG
>NZ_JBHFKV010000085.1:0-10578 GCF_042879355.1 Photorhabdus sp. RM71S
AATGCCTTTTTGGAATTGAATCTGATTTTTAGCCATTTTCATTTACCTCCACACAGACTTATTTTGAGTATACGCCTATGGGAGCTGAATTTAAGTGATAATCAGGTAAATAAAAATACTTTAGGTTGAGCATCAATCATAGGTGGTAACCTCGTCATATAGATCAACAATCTTAGGAAACTTCCGTTCTGCTAACGGGCGATTATTATAATAGTGTGGCGTAGCCCTTCTAGCCGTATTCCTAAGCTTAATTGTCAATTTTTCAACTATTTTTTTTAATGAGTCTTGAGGCAAATCTTTAGTTGCAAGAAGAAAACTTCGTTGATGCCTGTTAGGCCAACTGGCATCAAATTGAGAGATTACCGGAATGAGTTTTTCCGTCTCACCAATACAAGACAAGTATATAAATACAGCCGCAACCTCTGGATCATTTGAAATTAAATTCAACCGCTCACATGCCGTCTCAATTAACTGGTCTGATTTAAAATTATGGTAGGCTAAAGTCAACCAGATATGATAGTTTTGCCACGAATGTATCGCAGAATCATGATCACATAGGAAATCTGTTATTTTTTCAAAATGTTTATCTAACGGCTGCAAAGCACAAATTAATCTACAGTATTGATCTGTAGAGGCTGGGTGATCGATAAAGGTACTTATAATCATATCAAGCAATTCTTCACCTAATGAAGAATGTACGTCAAAAACATTTGCATCAACAAGTTTTATCAAGCGGTTAACTGCAAATCGAAATTGTCTAGATTGTGTTTCTTGTCTCTCTATACAATCCTTAATCATTGCATGAATATACTTGGCAGATCTGGCAATAATTCTTCGATTCCGTGACTTCCACATATTATCTATAGTTATACTTCTATCATCAAGTGACGGAAAAAATTCTGCTACCAAATCCTTATCTGAATCAGATGTAAGTATTTTTGTTTTACTTGAATTGATGTTCATTCCAATAGTTCTTAATGCACCAATTAACTCAATTAGTGAACGCCTAGCACTACTTATATCTGGGCAAATTATTCTAATATCATCCACATAACGATAATAATCATAACCTAAAACAACCATTTTCTGATCGATAGAATTAAGCATGACATTAGCTATGAATGAAGAAGGATCTCTATTTTGTGGTAATCCGTGAAATTTACTGAACCCCCACTTGCAAAGTAATTCACAGAGTGTATTGATTGCATTTCTGATCTTTAATTTTTCCGCGCCATTTGCTTTCACCTGGGGGATTAGTAACTCAAAGCTTTCTTTGACTTTATCGATAGATATATTTTCAAAATAATTAAGAACATCTGTAGCCATCAAAGCTTTACTACTAGTGATTGCAGTATAGGTTACACCTTCAAAAGTTTGCCATAATTCAATCCTAGACTTAAAAAGGTACTTTTCCTTAGTTCTTTTTTTGTTATATCGATGCCCTAAAACTCGAGGCGAAAGTAATGGATCAAAAAAAGGAATTAAAAATGAACAAATTGCCTGATAAATAAATCTATCGTAAAAATCAGTTTCTAGAGAATATCTTATGCCAAGCCCTTTTTTGGGTATGTTACATAAATTTCGTAGATTCCCTTCATAGCGCCCATTACCTTCAAGCAGCAACTCCATTAGTACTTCTCTGAGATCATCCGCTTTTTCAAATAGGTCATTATAGGATAGAGGATCAGGAAACCAATCGTCTCTCATGTCCTGACGCATATGTGCAATCACCGCTTTCACATTTATTGGAAACGATAGTAGATGTTCTTTATCCCAGTCATTTTCATTATATGACATGTTAATCTCTTTAAACCTTATCAATAAGAATATATGATTTTATGAATTAACTAGATTAAACTGGCACTTACGATCTATCAGCTACTAAGTCGCAACCGATAATCCCGAGCTCTAACAAAACAGTCTGCGATTAACCACTTGCTTAACCTATTCCCTATGAGCTCTTGGGATAACGTGAAGCGCTCATGAGCACCTCTTCTTAAAACATCTTATGGCTATAGAGTGTCTACCAAACCTGTCGCGATTCATTAGCCATGCACTACCAGAGTTCAATCATAATGTAAACTCCCTGCACTGTGCGTTGTATATGACACTATGGTGTAGGTCAAATTAGTTAACAACGGTTATGTGTGTGCGTCTGCAAGATTTGGGTTTATACGAACTTGAGTTCACAAGCTGGATTAAGATTAAGAATCCTGTCCACACTCATTCCATCTAACATATTATTATTTACGCCTCTTGTCATTGCTCCCTGATTGGAATAAATATTGGCGTAAACCTGCACCCAAAGATCTTTGTTGCTACACATAATTTTATGTAATTTCTTGATCTTGCAACCTTGTGTACTGGCTTTGCTTATACCACTCAGAGCATTGAGTGTTCTTTGTGATAGCACTGACTATCGAACCTCGCATCTGTTAGTATTTACCCAACTGACTCCCCTTCCCCTATTGGTTAATTATCTAACCAACTTAGGTAATCCCGCATTTCTTTGTAAGCAAGATGCATCCCACTTAGGTTTCATTTACGTTCAATTACCACTCTCACCGAGCAGGTACCAATATTATTGGATATAGCAACCTTCTAACAATAATCACTATAAATATTGGTATGACTCCTGAATAACCGTGAGTCAAAGATGTCCCGAAACCCACTATGAACTATGATTCAACCAATCAGGCTTAACCATATGGGATTTGCAATGGCTGGCGCAAAGTAGGTTATTTCCCCGCAACCAGCCTTTTCCTGACATACTGCACTTTCCTCCCTCTTTCGAGGGTTCAAACCCATTACTGGGTAAGGATTAGTCAGGCTCGCAATAGGCATTCCAACAGCCTATGATTATCACATCTAAACATGATAACCAATTGTTTTACAAAGAAAAGTGTCGCACTTAAAACGGAATATCATCATCAAAATCCATTGGTGGCTCATTGCTTTGTGGAGCAGAGGATTGAGCAGGACGCGAAGGAGCGCCGCCGCCGCTGAACTGCTGAGATTGTTGCTGTGGTTGTGGCTGCTGTGGCTGTCCCCAACCGCTGCCTTGTGGTTGGCTATCCTGGAAACTACCACCACCAGCACGACTTCCCAACATCTGCATGGTACCACCCATGTTTACCACCACTTCTGTGGTGTAACGCTCCTGACCGTTCTGATCCTGCCATTTGCGGGTTTGCAGAGAACCTTCAATATAAACCTGTGAACCTTTACGCAGGTATTCACCCGCGACTTCCGCCAGTTTGCCAAATAAAACAACCCGGTGCCATTCAGTCTTCTCTTTCATCTCGCCGGTCTGTTTATCTCGCCAGCTTTCAGAAGTCGCCAGAGTAATGTTAGTCACTGCACCGCCGTTTGGCATATAGCGGACTTCCGGGTCTTGCCCCAGGTTACCGATTAAAATAACTTTGTTTATGCCTCTGCTGGCCATTGGGAATACTCCTGATGAAATGAATTTCTACAATTATTAAGCAACACAGTTTAACATGCGACGCTAAAAATGAAACGCAACCGCTTTAAAGCAGACTTTGCGAAGCTTACCGTAATTTAATTCCGTACTTATTACATTATTTCACTTAAACACTGTATATCTAATCAGTCAACTCTGTGTAATAATAACTCACTTATTTAATTATGCACGTATGAATAATCCGGGAAATGATTCATGGATAACATCGAAGTTCGGGGCGCACGTACCCACAATCTCAAAAATATCAATCTGATAATTCCCCGAGACAAGCTGATCGTTATCACCGGTTTGTCCGGCTCAGGTAAGTCTTCTCTGGCATTTGATACGCTTTATGCCGAGGGGCAACGTCGCTATGTAGAATCGCTTTCAGCTTATGCGCGCCAGTTTCTGTCACTGATGGAGAAACCCGATGTTGACCATATTGAAGGATTATCCCCGGCCATTTCTATTGAGCAGAAATCCACGTCCCATAACCCACGCTCAACCGTAGGGACTATTACCGAAATTCATGATTATCTGCGTTTGCTGTTTGCCCGCGTAGGTGAACCTCGTTGCCCAGACCACAATATTCCATTGACGGCACAAACTGTTAGTCAGATGGTAGATAATGTGCTAACACTGCCAGAAGGTCATCGCCTGATGTTGCTGGCGCCTATCGTCAAAGAGCGAAAAGGCGAGCATACTAAATTGTTGGATAATCTGGCAGCACAAGGTTATATCCGCGCCCGTATTGATGGTGAAGTCTGTGATCTATCCGATCCGCCGAAATTAGAATTACAGAAGAAACACACCATTGACGTGGTCATTGATCGCTTTAAAGTTCGTGCCGATCTGGCACAACGCCTCGCTGAATCTTTTGAAACAGCGCTGGAACTTTCAGGCGGCACCGCTATTGTCGCCAATATAGATGATAATACAGCCGAAGAGCTGATTTTCTCCGCTAACTTTGCGTGTCCTGCATGTGGCTACAGCATGAGTGAACTGGAACCTCGCCTATTCTCTTTTAACAATCCTGCCGGTGCTTGCCCAACTTGTGATGGTTTAGGTATTCAGCAATTTTTTGATCCTGATAGAGTCATTCAGAATGGTGATATCTCCCTGGCCGGTGGTGCAATTCGTGGCTGGGATCGCCGTAATTTCTACTATTTCCAGATACTATGTTCATTGGCAGAACATTATAAATTCGATATCGAAGCACCCTTCAATTCCCTCGGCACCAATATTCAGAAAGTGGTGTTGTACGGTTCCGGTAAACAATCCATCGAATTTAAATACACCAATGACCGTGGTGATACCACAGTGCGTAACCATCCGTTCGAAGGTGTACTGCATAATATGGAACGCCGTTATAAAGAGACGGAATCCACCGCCGTTCGGGAGGAACTGGCGAAATATATTAGTAATCGTTCATGTATTTCCTGCCACGGAACTCGTTTACGTAAAGAAGCCCGTTACGTATTTATTGAGAATACCACTCTGCCGGAGATCTCTGATTTCAGTATCGGCCATGCGATGGATTTTTTCCAAAACATTAAACTCAGCGGTCAACGTGCACAAATTGCTGAAAAAGTACTGAAAGAGATCCATGACCGTCTGAAATTCCTGGTTAATGTTGGTCTGAATTATCTGACGCTCTCCCGTTCTGCCGAAACTCTGTCCGGGGGCGAAGCTCAACGTATCCGCCTTGCCAGCCAGATTGGTGCAGGTTTAGTGGGAGTGATGTATGTACTTGATGAACCTTCTATCGGGTTGCACCAACGGGATAATGAACGCCTGCTGGAAACGCTAATCCACTTGCGCAATCTGGGAAATACCGTGATTGTGGTTGAGCATGATGAGGATGCCATCCGGGCGGCCGACCATATCATTGATATCGGCCCCGGTGCAGGTGTTCATGGCGGTGAAATCGTCGCGGAAGGCACAGTTAAAGACATTATGGTGAGCAAAGATTCACTAACAGGTCAATTCCTGAGTGGAGAGCGTGAAATTACCATCCCAGAGAAGCGTATCCCGGCAGATCCGAAAAAGGTGCTGAAACTGATCGGAGCGAAAGGTAATAACCTGAAAAATGTGACGTTCAATCTGCCAGTTGGGTTATTTACCTGTATTACCGGGGTTTCTGGTTCCGGTAAATCGACGTTAATCAATGATACGCTGTTTCCAATTGCCCAACGCCAGTTAAATGGCGCAACCAATATCACCCCTGCGCCTTATATCGATATTCAAGGGCTAGAGCACTTCGATAAAGTGATTGATATTGACCAAAGCCCGATTGGCCGAACTCCCCGCTCTAACCCGGCAACTTATACCGGCGTATTCACACCCGTCCGTGAATTGTTCGCTGGCGTACCTGAATCACGCGCCCGTGGTTATACACCCGGACGATTCAGTTTTAACGTCAAAGGTGGGCGCTGTGAAGCTTGCCAAGGTGATGGCGTTATTAAGGTAGAAATGCACTTCTTGCCTGATATTTATGTCCCTTGCGATCAGTGTAAAGGTAAGCGTTATAACCGTGAAACACTGGAAGTCAAATATAAGGGCAAGAATATCAATGAAGTATTGAATATGACGATCGAAGAAGCGCGTGAATTCTTTGATGCAGTTCCTGCTCTGGCCCGTAAACTGCAAACCCTCATGGACGTTGGCCTTTCTTACATCCGTCTGGGTCAGTCAGCAACAACGTTATCAGGTGGTGAAGCGCAGCGAGTAAAACTGGCACGCGAACTATCCAAACGCGGAACTGGGCAGACGTTATATATTCTCGATGAGCCAACAACAGGTTTGCATTTTGCTGATATTCAGCAGCTATTAGCCGTTCTGCATCAGTTACGCGATCAAGGGAACACCATTGTGGTTATTGAACATAACCTTGATGTGATTAAAACCGCTGACTGGATCGTGGATCTTGGCCCAGAAGGCGGTAGCGGTGGTGGTGAGATTCTGATTTCTGGTACACCAGAAGAGGTCGCCGAATGTGAGACATCACATACTGCGCGTTTCCTGAAACCTATATTGAAGAAAGAAAAATAATTTGCAAACAGGGGCGATTTAAGCCCCTTTATTCCTTCTGGCGACGACTCCTCAAGCCTTCGAGGTAGACCCCATTTAACCAACTTGAGGATGGAACTTAAAGCATAACACCGTTGTTTTACCCACGGTTTTCCCAATAACAACAAGCAATTTTCGCTGCTAGTTCAGCATTATTAAGTACCAACTGAATATTGGCAGACAGACTATCCCCCCCAGTTAACTCAGCCACTCTGGATAACAAAAACGGCGTACATGCCTTTCCGCTCACCCCCTGTTCAACGGATTCACACACCGCTTGTTCGATCACAGCGTTGATCTCCGCTTCCGGCATGGCGTATGGCTCAGGGATAGGATTGGCAATCACCAAACCGCCCTGTAATCCAGTATTCCATTTTACTGCCATCGCCTGAGCTATCTGTTCTGGAGAATCCAAACGAATATTAACGGGAAATGGACTGGTACGACAGAAAAACGCCGGCAAAACATGAGCCTGATAGCCAATTAATGGTACACCGTGAGTTTCAAGATATTCTGTTGTCAGGCCAAGATCCAAAATAGATTTAGCGCCAGCACAGACTACCGCGACACTGGTTTTCGCTAATTCCTGTAAATCGGCAGAAATATCAAAAGTCTGTTCCGCTCCACGGTGCACACCACCAATACCGCCAGTAGCGAAGATTCTAATCCCGGCCATAGCAGCAATAATCATGGTAGAAGCAACCGTCGTCGCGCCATTTTTTCCGGCCGCGATAACAAAGGGTAAATCACGACGACTGACTTTAGTTATCTTGTCACCTTCTCTAGCCAAAAACTCTATTTCTTCATGCGACAGACCTGCTTTCATAATCCCATTGATAACAGCAATTGTTGCAGGAACAGCACCATTTTCCCTAATTTTCTGCTCAACTTGTAGCGCAGTCTTTACACTTTGTGGATAAGGCATTCCATGAGCAATAATGGTAGATTCCAGCGCCACAACTGGCCGGTTATTCTCTAAGGCCTCTGTAACTTCCGGGGAAATATCCAAATATTCATTGGTAATAGCATGATTTTTCATAAAATTGTAATTCCAACAGTTTTTGGACACTGCCATTTGACAGATTTGGATTATTGGTAAATTCGCAAGAAAGTGTGAGTGCAGAGCATCCTTGAGCAAAGCGAACACTTTCCGCCAACGTCATATTTTCTAGCCAGCAGTTCACCAGTCCAGCCATCATGGCATCTCCGGCACCTGTTACATTGACAATCTTGATATTGATGGGAAGTGACCAGCCGGCCACACCATCGCTTTCACTAAAGTAGACACCCTCTACGCCCATGCTGAGTACTAACCGCTGCACACCTTGATCGTGAAACCACCGCGCCACTGCCGGGACATCGGTAGGTTGTGTAATTTTCATTCCACTCAGCGCTTCCGCTTCCAGACAATTAGGTTTTAAGGTGTGGATATAGGAAAGCCAGTTTTTAATCTTAGGTGCTTTAAATGCGGATACTGTATCCACAAATACCGGCACCGTTCCGGCATTAGTCAACAACCAAACCAAAGTTTCTTCAGATAAATTGCAATCAATAACCAGTACGCCGGCGTGCTGAATAAGATCACAATGATTCGCTAACAACGATGGCGTCAGTTTTTCCAAAATATGCATGTCATTGATGGCGACTAACATCTCACCACCGTCATCTAATAAGGAGACATATGTCGAGGTATTTTCACCATAAAGCTTATAGCAGTAGTCGATATTAACGCCTGCGCATCTGGCCTGATCCAGTAAAGTGCTACCATAGAAATCATCGCCAACAACAGAAATAAGATGACATTCTTTACCTAATAACGTGATATTTTGGGCAATATTTCTGCCTACACCACCAGGGGTACATTTTATTTTTCCTGGGTTAGAATCTTGATAAATGAGTTTATTTGATGTATAACCGCAAACATCCATATTAATAGAGCCAACCGCTACTACATAATTGTGGTCAGATAAAATATAACCTTTCCCTTTTATATATCCCTTATTCATTAAATTCATAATATGACCAGCAACCCCCGAGCGACTTATACCTAAAACGTCGGCAATTTCCTGCTGTGGAATCAACGGATCTCGTCTCAGAAGTTGCAATATTTGTTTTTCCCGATTCGTCATTTTTGGACACTTGTTTGTTCTTAAACACACGTTTGTTTTATGTGTTAAAAGCAAAACAGTAAAGCAGGATTTTTTATTTTACAATGAAGTTGGGATAACGATCGTAAGAGTATATGACTGGATTACCAACACTATTTTATGTGATAACCATCAAGTTAAATCCTACTGGAATAACCCTTCCTCCAGCATATTAAGAATCGGCTAGTGTTTTATACTAGAAATAGATTTAATAAAACAAAGAAATAAGAAAAATCTTATTGGAAGCTAACAAATGTTTGGGTATACCTTGAAATGATGAAAATTACTTTTCGCCATCTGAAACATGTTTCATAAAAAAGTGATCTGTTTCACAATAAATAGCGAAAGCTAGATCATACTCAAAGAGTCCGTACATTATTCTGTATATTGATACGATAAATTGTTCTCTACATCTATGCATTCCTTATTTATAATTGAAAAATAAGTTGATTTAATTACATTAAATTTTATTTTTCTTATAAATATCAGGACGAACAATTTGCCAAACAAAATTATCTGATTTTACCGGCGAATAACCCGTCTTTTCATATAACCAAGGAGCTGTGGTAGTAACCAGCATAATTCTTCTGAGCTTTATTATTTGAGGATGATCCAGACAACATTCCATCATCCAACGTGCTAATCCTAACCCCTGATAATCCTCCAAGATAAAAACATCACATAGATAACCAAAGGTCGTGAAATCAGTCACAATACGCGCAAATCCTATCTGTTGGGAATCTTTGTACAAACCAAAATTTAAGCTATTTTCAATTGATAAATTCACAGTTTCTTTATCAATTCCTTCTGCCCAACTCGTTTTTTCCAGAAACTGATGAATCAAATTAATATCTAATTCATGTTTATCCGTAGAAATAATATAACCATTCTTTTCCCAACGATGTAACTTTTCCATTTGGCTTCCTCTCAAGCAAAACGATGTTAATCAGCACCCAATCAAAGAGTATTCAAAAAGACTTATCGTAGCTAATTTTTAGTAATTATTTCAGTAAACAAACTCAAAAAAATAATGATAATATATTCTCTATTACAACCACGATAAGATCAAGTCTAATTTGAAAGGACTAAGCCCTACTCAGCATAGAGCTCAGTCCTTCTTTATCCCTAGTCCTTACTTGACATATCGGGATCAATTCAAACAAGGTAGCTACTTTATACTCTGGTGATTAACATGTAAGTTACCGTTTTTTGGCTATAGTAATAATAAATACATTATGCCCACTCTTTTCATCTTCCTTGATATTTTCTATAGCTTCTTTATTATTTTTTTTCACCTTTTCTAAGTCATTCTCCGGATTCATCAATCCATCCCAAATAGCATCTAACCTAGCCTCAAATTTTCCGGTGTTACGATGCCAAATAAACCCTTCAATACGTGAAATTACTAAATTCTTATTAGTGGCAATTTCACAGACTCCAATCGCCGCTTGGGGTGTTAACTTCATTACCACACTTCCACCTAAGGTAAAAAATTCATTAGGATTAGTATAAACACGCAACTTATCTATAGATATACTCATTTTATTTACTCCATTTAATTCGACTATCAGCATTCCAACCAGAATCCGTTTTATCAGCTATTTGAGTAACCTCTCCCGTTCTATCGTTTACTACTATATATCCATTCGGAGGAGTACCATATACTGTCGCTGTATCATTCCTTCCTAATTTATCTGGCGTTTTATTAGGTCGACGATTATCTGTTGATTTTCCAGTTGATCCTTTTGCAACAATGTCTTTAATATCTTTTTCAGTCCATCCACGACTCAGGGTGAGATCTCACATTTTTAATAAGGTTATTTTAGTTAAATAAAAATCAGGATATGACTTTTTATAGGCATTTCTCTCATTAAAACGTTAAGATCTCTCTCTTCCATA
>NZ_JBHFKV010000086.1:0-10484 GCF_042879355.1 Photorhabdus sp. RM71S
GTTCTTCTAAATTAGACATGCCTGAGGAGCTCCACGATTTTGTTTTCTTTGACAAAAACTTTGATCGTGCCTCAGGCACTTAGTTCCCTTCTTAAGCAAATCTCAGGTTAAATAAAAAACCCCTAATGAAATAGGCAATATACCCTATGGATTTCAAGTTGCATCGCGACGGCAAGGGAATGAATCCCCGGGAGCGTAGATAACGATGTGACCGGGGTGAGTGAGTGCAGCCAACAAAGAGGCAGCTTGAAAGATGACGGGTATAAATCAAAATAACTGAATCAAACAATAGAACTAGATCAATAATTATCACGATGCAGTGCAGCCATTTTCAATGGCTGCACATAAAACTATCAATACTCAAGCACCTGTTCTTTCTGCGGAGCTTTCAGCAAACGCCAAGCGAGCAATACCACTCCTGCGGTCAATACCACTGTCATCCAGCTCATCATATGAATAGCGCTGGTGAATGATTCCGCCGCCGCTGTCATCAGCTTCTGCCCCTCTGATTCAGCTAATGAATTCGCTACAACGTAAGCTCCCGCTAAAGTCTCTAAAGCTAATCCCGTCTGTTCCTGAGAGATCTCATTTGGTAATTGCAATGTTATACGATAGAAAGCCGTGACCAATCCCCCCAGAATAGTCGTGCCAAGTACAACACCCACTTCATAAGCCGTTTCGCTTATTGATGATGCCGCTCCTGCTTTAGAGGAGGGTACTGATGAAAGCACCAAATCATTAGACACCGAAGCAATTGCTCCCACACTAATATCTAATAATGCGAAAGCAACAATCAGAGTGACTAAATCACTGCCGATACTCGCTACCAGAAGAAATGCAATACCTGCAACACTCAGCAAAATTGGCACCAGATAATGAGCAGGCACCCGTTGAGCAATAGGCACTATCGCCATACCCATAACAATTGCCATTATTTGTCCAGGAACCAATGCCAGACTAGCCAGAATCGGTTTCATACCGAGTACAATTTGCAAGACCTGTGTGGCAAAAAAGACAAAACCAACCAGCAATGCCAAACTCAGTAAGTTAACAATAATCGAACCAGTGAACATACCATTACGGAACAGGGAAATATCCATCAACGGTACAGGCAGACGATGTTGCCGACGAACAAATAGCACGCCAGCAATAAGACCAACCGACAGTTCAAGTATTACACTTATTTCAAACCCATCACTGGCAAGGTGTTTAATCGCGTAAACAATACCAACCATAGCAACGATCGATAACAGAACGCTATACACATCGATAATGCCCGTCTGTTTTTTATCGGACTCTGGCAATAACATCGGTCCGAAGATCAACAATGGCACTAATACCGGTACTGCCAAGAGAAAAATTGAACTCCAATCGAAGAATTGTAATAGAACACCACCCACTACGGGACCTAAGGCCGAACCAATAGTTAATGTTGTCGCCCAGATAGCAACAGCCAATCGACGCTGTTCACGATCCTCAAAAAGAACGCTGATCAAAGCCAAAGTTGAAGGCATCAGCATCGCACCAAAAAATCCAAGTACGGCTCGCCCTAAAATCAATTGTTCAGGTGAAGTTGACAGTGCCGTGAACACCGAAATAACCGTGAATCCCAAAGATCCAAATAACAGTAATGAACGATGACCAACACGATCACCAATACTTCCCATTGATACCAGCAAACCAGCCAATGCCAATGAATAAGCATCAATTATCCATAATTGCTGGCTTGCACTGGGTCCCAGAGCTTCAGCTATTTTTGGTAAAGCAAAACTTAAGATCGTATTGTCCACAGTCACTAGCAATACTGGTAACATCAATATCAGTAATCCCAGCCAATTTCTGAGTCCTGCCCGCCCGTTAGCCTCAGCAACTCTATTTAACGACATCCCCTCAACTCCTTTCTATATCATTCAAGCGTTGAAAAAATATGCTGGCAATCAGCAGCACTGATATCAAGCTGTTCCCCCAGTTGTTGCGCAATATCTCTGAGGTTATAGCCAAATTCAGTTTGATCGCCAGCCTGTACTATCGAATCTAACTGTTGTATGGCATGCAGCAATTCCTGACGCGGTTCAGCAGCCATCGGATTTTCATATTGAACGTCCCAGTACACTTCTATTGGATTGCGTAAGATCCTTGATAATAACGCCAGCATTGTACGCATGGGCGGTGGCGCAATAGTTGCCAAGGTACGAATATCTAACGGGCTTTTCGCCAACACCAAGCCAAAAATCAGTATCGCGGCATGGGGCAAAGCCTGACAAAGCGCCATAACCCGATCGTGTTCCTCCGGTGTCATCCTACTGATACGCATATCAGCCTGCATCAATACCCGCTCAATCCAATGTTCACTAACATGACAGTTATCGAGAATGACTGCAACTGGCCTTTTTTGTTCCGGCAAAGATGGCGAGAACATCGGGTTAACACCAATGAAGGGCTGCCCGGGGGCGGCAGCTCTTAATGCAGAATAGAAAGGGGCCTGAACTGAACAGGTTGACACGATCTGTACATCATCACCAATAGCAGACAATACCCAAGGCAACGCTTGTATGGCAACGGCTTCCGGTAAGGCAAAGACTACCGCCTTTGCCCCACTAAAAACCGCTCCAGCATCAGCAGCCGGATTTAAGATATCAATCTGGTAGTAATAAGAATGATAGTGATGAGAACGCACTCCCTGCGTTCGTTTGTCAACACTGTATACAATGTGACCACAGCGAGTAAAAAGGCGCTCTAATAAAGAACCAATAGCACCTTGCCCACCAAGAATGACCACTTTATGGTTACTCACACATTTCCTCCGCCATATGACTAAAACTGAAATAGGGCACACTAGCTTTGACCAATGTCTCTTCAAATTCGCCATAAGGATCAGAGTGAGCAACAATTGCACCCCCAATGCCAAATTCAGCACACTCTTGATGTAACACAGCTGTACGTATCACAATGCTCAATTCCACTTCACCACTGAAAGACAACCATCCAAGCGCGCCGGAATAAACACCGCGTGCCGATGACTCCAACGTGTCAATAATCTCCATCGTGCGCTTCTTCGGCGCTCCGGTCATTGATCCTCCAGGAAAACATGCCCGGATAGCCTCCATCGATGACGTTTCTTCACATAACTCACCGCGTATGGTCGAAACCAATTGATGTACAGAAGAGAAACTCTCAACTTTAAATAATTCAGGTACATGCACACTGCCTGGACGACATACCTGATTAAGATCATGACGCACCAAGTCCACTATCATCAGATTTTCTGCTCTGTCCTTAGTGGACTGACTCAATTCCAGCCGCAAACACTGATCATCTGCTACCGTTTTTCCTCGTGGCCGGGTCCCCTTAATCGGCCTGGATTCAATATTTCTGGCCTCATCAATACGTAAAAACGTTTCTGGTGATGCGCTGAGTACAGAAAAATCCCCACAGGCTAAATAAGCGCCATAAGGTACAGGGCTGGCATGACGCATACGTCGATAAGCGTCCAATGGATGCCCTGAATAAGTCATCTTTGCCCTATTCGTCAGACAGATTTCATAGGACTCACCATCTGTGATGTATTGGAGTGATTTACGGATTCCATCCATATACTTCTCAGCTCCATATTCCAGACAAATTTTATTCTGATCGATAGCACCGGGAATAAAATCAGGTATCACTTCACCGGTATTTTTTGCAATGGTAACTAAAAGTTCCGGTGACCAATTATGTGGCTGCCCTATCGGTGTGATAAAACATTCATAAAGTTTATTTTGCTGATGATCGAATACAAAAAAATGCGGAGTAAATATTAAGCTGGCATCAGGATGTTTTGAACGGTATTTGTTGCTGCCAATTGTCAGCGCCTTTAATTCATATCCTAAATAACCGACAAATCCGCCTTTAAATACAAATGGCATCGATTTTGGTGTCAAAATTTCCACCATATCAAGCAACTCAGACATCAGTGAGAAAAAATCTCCCTGAACAATCCTCTCGCCATCAGGACCGGTTAAACGCAAACTCTCCGTCTGTACACAGTATTCAAGCCTGATAGCGCCCTGTTCATTACCGCTTCCAATAATTGAGAAGCGGGCATTGGGTCTATCAGAATTTTCACTATCAAGCCAGAAAGCATGTGTATCATTGCCATAGCGTTGAATGAACAAGGATTCAGGATCGACTATCTCCTTACACTCACGATAATTCAGGTTGAGATATTGTCTTCCACCTACTGCAAGATAGGCCTCATTGACATCAGTACATATATTCTGAGCGGTAACTTCCTGTTCGTTATTCTCTTTATACGTCTCCGCTATCCGCACGAAATTACTAAGTAGCTCACGCCCATATTCAGAATCAATCGATTCAGGATGAAATTGAACCCCCCAGATCGGCCTTTCGGTGTGCTCAATTGCCATGATTAAGCCATCATCAGTCCAGGCAGTACATTTTAGACTGTCAGGCAACCGGGTACATACCAACGAGTGATATCTGACCACTTCAAACTGTTCAGGCAAACCGAGGAATAATCCTTCTCCGGTGTTCCTGATGCGACTGCGATAGCCATGTACCGGATTGGGGGCATGTTCTACACAGCCGCCAAATGCCAGGCTAATACCCTGATGACCGAGACAAATACCCAACAGTGGCACTTTGGCACGTGCAATAACTTCAGCACAGACCCCAAAATCACTGCTTTCAGCCGGATGTCCTGGCCCTGGAGAAAGGACTACCGCATCATATTCGTCTATCATTAACTCTTTATAAGTCAAAGAATTAGTGACTACGGACGGCACACTGCCCGTCACTTCATACAGATATTGAGCAATGTTTTGCGTAAAGGAATCATAATTATCAATGAGCAGTATTTTCATTATTTTTTACTTTCTCGTGTAACAACTGGTCAATCAGCTCTTCTTCTCGACGGCAAGCCTCTTCGATAACCAGTTGGAATATTGATTCAGTATATTCAGGCCGTAACCCAAAATCTGTTGATTTATCCCGCAACATATCCAGTAACGAGGTAATACGTTGTAGCTGCATCATCGGAATATCCTGTTCCGCTTTTACCTCAGCGATTTTCATGCAGACTTTCATACGTTCAGAAAGAAGAGCCAGAATCTGCATATTAATAACATCCAGAGATTCCCTGTAAGGTTGTAATATGTCCTGTTTATTTATTATTGCTTGAGTCATATATTTGATCTTCGTCACTGATTTATTTCAATTATCTTCTTTATCGGTAAGCTGGTGATTTATACCTGTGGAACTACAGCCTGTGGCTCAACCCAATTCAGCCCTTTTTCCCTTATTTCAAATAAGGTATTTGCTAGCTGCTTGATTTCACCTGCCTTATGCTCACTAGAGAAAGCAAAGCGCAACATTGCATTGCCATCCGGGACCAGTGGATAAAATACCGGGAATAATAAGATACCATTGTCACGCAGCAAACGAGCAGCTTCAAGCCCTTCCGCTTCATTTTCGAATAAAGCGCCGCGAACGGGAGATTGCACACCCGCATTCATCAAACTGTTCTCCATCAGAGAATCAAACAGATTAATGTTTTTCCATAACTGCTCCTGCCGGATTTCTATCTCAAGGCTGAGATGAAGTCTTG
Organism: Photorhabdus sp. RM71S; assembly: GCF_042879355.1. NCBI lineage: Bacteria > Pseudomonadati > Pseudomonadota > Gammaproteobacteria > Enterobacterales > Morganellaceae > Photorhabdus > Photorhabdus sp. RM71S. The sequence continues at coordinate 5,606 of NZ_JBHFKV010000086.1, forward strand.
CAGAGGCAACGTTAGCTGCCAACATCGGCACCATAATCGAATGACCAAAAACCAGAGGATTCGCTAAAGTACTAATCACTTCGACATCATCGGCACCTGCAACCACCACAAAACCCCCGGCGCCACCAAATGCTTTGGATAATGAACCTGCAAGTATGAGGTTGGATGGCAAAATATGGTCAAGTGCAGCAAAGGCATAACCCGCGCCATAACGCCCCATAATGGAAATACCATGAGCATCATCTACATAGACATAGCCTCCAGCAGCAGCCAATTGTCGCGTTAATTCCGCAACCGGAATTAAACCATTCATTGAACCAATACCATCAATCAACAGAATAGGTGTACGCTGATTCTCCTTACAGTTCTGCAAAGCTTGCTGTACTGACTGTGCATCAGCACTATCAACCCGCGATACCGGTCCGAACTGTTCAAGAATACCGCGTAAGACCTGCATAGAAGCATGAGCAGTTTTATCCATCAACCAATGTACAGGCCGGGAAAGAGGATAGTTAGGTAGAGAGCCACTCCCCAATAACGGCAATACACCAAGATGAACATTACTGGTGGAAGTAAACACCGCAACGGCACCACCCTGATAAATCTCTTCCAGCAGTTTCTCCAATTGCCCCAAATATTGTGGGCGCATCGCACCACGGGACGATGACAAATGTATCCCTGTGCGGGACATAGCCTGATTTGCCGCTTCAATTAAGGCAGGATGATGTTCTAATCCCAAATAAGAGCAGGAAACAAATTCAGTAAAGACTTTTCCTTCCTCTGTAGTAATTTGCTTACCTTGACGTTCAACTACAGTGAAACTGGTCAAACCTTCGTCGATAGCTTGCGCTAAGGCGCCGGTTGTCCGTGACCGGCGAATTGTCATCCAGTCCTGCTTATGTTTTACATCCATTATCTAGACTCCAACTGTCTAAGTTCAAATGAGCTTACAACCAACAGTGATTACCGAACTGCCTGTTGTATCAGAAATATCTTCATCGATAATGGTTCGTACCAAAGAGAAGCCAGACTCTAAAAATAATGTTCTGACACTCTCTCCCTGGCTTTCACCATGTTCAATAACTAACCAACCCTCTGATTGCAGTAGCTGTTTAGCTTGTTTGATAATCAACCGCGTTAAGTCAAGCCCATCATCCCCCGAATACACCGACGCATAAGGATGATGCTCCTCCCATTCCGGCAATATTTCCTGCTGTTCCGGCACATAAGGTGGATTAGCCACAATCAACGCCACCGATCTGTTAAATTGAGAAAATGCTTGCCAATCCCGTAAATCTGCTTTTAATCCATCGGCTTTAATCGCCCAATTCGCCAACCGATAGATATTTCGCGTCAGGTATTGAAAAGCCACATCATCATATTCGACACAAGTGACCTTTAAATCCGGGCGACGTTTAGCAATAGCTAAACCGATGGCGCCACTACCGGAGCATAAGTCCAGAACCACTGCCCCCGGAGGTGTTTGATATTCATTCTCCAGCCATTTATGAATAACTTGACTATGAGGACGCGGGATAAATACCCCGGTCCCCACCGTCAGAGGCAATCCATCAAAATCCACAGTACCGACAATATGCCCAAGAGGGATCCGGTTACAGCGTTCATGAACCGCAAGCATAAATTCATCACGGGCGCGATCTTTACAACGCCTTTCCAGATAACGGTCAACTAAGCTCGTGAGATCAGTTTCCACATCCCAAACGCCGGCCTCTGACAGTAACTCTCTGGCTTTATCAATGACAACTTGATCTTTCAGCGAAAAACTCATGACCATGCCTCATAATAACTACGTAACCGTTCACGCATGGATTCATAAATATGAGAGAAGGCGACCAGCTCTGGCGGTGGAGTGAATTGAGGGTGAAGAGACTCAATTAAATTCTGATAATTGCGCATCATCCCTTCATTCAGCAGTGGCAGCCAGTAAGGTTTGATATCCCAACGATATTCATAGCCGGTAGCAAACATTTGTTGGGTAGTTTCTTTAGCCATCACTTCACGGGAGAAACCGACCAACGGAGGACGAACGGGATTGAAATCATCAAGATTAATGAGTCTATTTTCTACTCCCGTCAAAGCATTAGCCACATAATCCGCTAATAACGGTGATTGATGTAAGCCATCACGGTAAGTCCCGGTAGCCAACCAAAGACCATTTACGCCACATTCGCCAATCAGCGGGAACCCATCAGCAGGAATTGGCCGGTTACCAACCTGAATTGAGAGGATCTCAGCATCATGTAAGTTAATATCCAACTGATCTAACGCACAATCCAACAAGAACTGCACATCAGAAATCAGTGCCTGACTGCGTGGTTTTTCAGACAGAATATTGGTCGCACCAAGATACAGCACACCATCACCACGTGGTACACAATGCAGCCCACAGGCAAATGCCCGGTTAGGGGTACGGATGACTGAGGTCGGCAATTCTCTGCCTTTTGGCATCTTGACCAGAATGGATACCCCATAACCGGCAAAGATTGGCGGAATTTGGCGAACAACTGAAGGTATATTTGATAACAGATCCAACGAGTGTGCACCGGCAGCCACGACGACCTTATCTGCCATTAAACGTTCGCCACTGAGCAATTCGACACCGGTAGCTAAACCCTCTTCAATCAGCACACACTTAACATTCTCTTCTTTAAGACATCCACCTTCAGCAACAAATGCCGCATCCAGCTTTTCCAGCAATAAATGCGAGTTCAGCGCATGCTCATCAGGGATGTACAAAGCACGCAGCGGACGCACTAAATCGTTGGGCTTTAACCACTCAATTTCACGCGGATCAACGGTTTCATAAGGTGCCGCATAATCGTTCAGGGTTTGTTCGATAGCGTCATAATTGATAGTGTCAATCTCTTCCATCCCGGCAGTGTTCAGTATCACGTGAGTGCCTTTAGCAGTGAACAGCGATCGGGTATCACCGGAAGAGTCAGCTAACCGTTGCGCCCAAGTCGGCCAAAGGTCCCTGGAAATACAATCCATATTCAATTTCAACTTACCGTGTTCACTCGCTAATAAGCCACTGGTAATTTCACCAAAACAACCGTTCATTGCACCGGCAGCTTTAGAAGCAGCATTAGTTCGATCAGTCTCTCCAACCCGACAAACCGAAAGATTTCTACTTGCCAACTCATAGGCGATTGAACCTGCAATTGCCCCTGAACCAACAACAATAAAATCGTACTTCACTTATTTACTCCTATATGGCCTGCGGCCAATTTATTTTAAATACTTTGTCAACAACGCGGACAAATAATTATCATCCTCTATAGTGAGGATATTTTTACTGCTTTACATCAATTGCAAGAAAATAACCCTGTGTTCATCAGTAATTAAAATAACGAATCACTCTCAGATTTACACTAAATTTAAAGACAAATATTCGATAACAAACTATCACATTAGAAATAGTTTCAATTTATTATCAAGCGAATATAATTACCCATATTGATTAATTTATGGAAATAAAACTTTCCAATAAAAACAATAAATTGAACAACATCACAAAATGCTATTTACATTTAAAATAAATAATAACAAACGATATTATTATATTTGAAATAACATCTGCAAATCAGGGAAGAACAATAGTCATCAAATACAAAACTGTCAAATAAATTTAGCCTTATATTATAAACAAAAAAATCATATAAATACTTTCAGTATAAAATAAAAACAATTTATATTTAAATTGTTACGGGGAACAATATTCTAAATGCCTTTTATTCTTCAATAAAAAAACAAAAATTCTTAAGAAAAGTGTTTTTTAAAATTTATATTTTCCATCAACTTTCACCAATATAAACAAATAGAACACATAAGTTATTATATCTTTATTGACTATTATATTTTGTGATTATTGTGATCAACGTGAACATGGTGAACATGTACATTTCAGATTATTGATTTTTAGCGTCTCGGCTATCACTACAGAGTTTTCTTCAATAATTAAATGAAAAAATTTGTACTGGCAGTCTGCATGGAAATGGCATTTTACTGCTATCAGAGGGATTTAACACTGTTTTTAATACCTTTAATCTTGTTAAGAAAATCTTTTTTTATCTGTCAGTATGGTTTTAAAATCAGGAAAAAAGAGCAAGCACATTATGTTTTTAACATTATTCACTTTCTCTTTTTACTTACCTTTCCCTTTTTTGGCGATAGTAAACGCCTTTTTATCGGTAATGATTCAACTAAGGGTTAAGAAAACCAGCATTGTATTAACACCCGTTTTTAAAAGGTATAGCGTGATTAAAAAAATCTTTTTCACTATCACATTTAATATATCTACCGGTGATATTCTTCTTCGCCTGTTTTACATTCATTTAATCTGCCATAGTTATTTAAAAGTGGGGAATACAGATAAATTCAAGTTTTTATATAAAAGGTAAATTCAATAAGTAAAATTTTTTAGTAGAATAGTTAATTGTATTTAATCGCAATCCATTAATCATTAATAAATGAGTTAAAAACAAATCAGTAAGTAAAATAATATCATTCATACAGTCTGATATTAAAGTAATTTATTTCCATCATTTTACGAAGCAGACCATAAAAATAATGTAATAAAAAAATGGATAAAACAGGTTAATTCGGCAGGATTTACGTCCTGAAAAAAGCGTGATTATTCGAAAGAGTATCTTTACATCATCAGGCTATTTACTGACTGATTTATAAAGATAAAAAGCAAGTGTGATTAATGTTTTTTGAACATAAAACACAATATACCATGATGATTAAAGGCAGATTCGACTAATAAGTGCAATTTTTCAGAAGGGCGGTCAGTTGCTATAGTAGGCATCTTTCTCGCCAAAGGAAAATGCACTATGGCCTATACACAACTGACCGA
>NZ_JBHFKV010000087.1:0-10282 GCF_042879355.1 Photorhabdus sp. RM71S
TCGCCCCCGAAAAACACGGGGTGGGAAAACACCGAATGAATTATTTAAGGGAATACGAACATGTTTACTTCCAGATTAACGATGTTGCACTTATTATGTGAATCTACCTGGGATTTTATAATGTAACATCACATTTACCCAATATTTCACAGATCAGAAATCATCATCAAATAAAAATATTCATCATGTCTTTCCCTAATAAAAAAACACAAGCAAGAATATTAATGTAAATATTAAATATATTGCTTAAAGAGGATATATATTATGAAAAAAGAATCTATTAATACATCAACTCCAGATAATACCAAGTTATCTGTCGCAAAAGAAATAGAAACATCCCATGAAATTTCTTGGACGGCGTTACCCGGAATTATCTCGGCGGCAAACAACGCGGATGGTCGACTTGAGGTTTTCGGTATAGGCACCGACAATGCTGTATGGCACAACTGGCAAACGGGACCAAACACCGGATCTTCCTGGTCCGGCTGGCACTCGCTAACTGAAATAGCAACTAGCAAACCCGCCGTTCACATTAACTCAGACGGCAGATTGGAAGTATTCGTGCGTGGCACAGATAATGCGCTATGGCATAATTGGCAGACCGCACCCAGCGCCGGTTGGTCAGGCTGGCAATCTTTAGGTGGTCAGATCACCAGCAACCCAGTGGTATATGTCAACTCCGATGGCCGACTTGAGGTCTTTGCACGCAGTTCCGATAACACTCTCTGGCGCATCTGGCAAACCGCTCCCCATGCCGGTCCGTGGTCTAATTGGCAGTCACTAAATGGCGTGCTTACCAGTGATCCCGCGGTATATATCAACGCCAGTGGTCTGCTTGAGGTCTTTGCGCGCAGCAACGATTACTCTCTCTGGTACATCAAGCAAACGACTTCTCATGCCTATCCCTGGACAAACTGGCAGTCACTGAGCGGCGTGATAACGAGCAATCCAGTAGTGATCGCCAACGCTGATGGTCGGCTTGAGGTTTTTGCACGCGGCTCCGATAATGCTCTCTGGCATATCTGGCAAGTTGCTCCTAATGCTGGTTGGACAAACTGGCGCTCACTGTCTGGTGTCATCACCAGCGACCCTGCGGTACACATCAACGCCGACGGTCGGCTTGAGGTCTTTGCACGTGGCCCCGATAACGCTCTCTGGCATATCTGGCAAACGGCAGCATCTGGTGCATGGTCTGAGTGGGCCTCATTGTCTGGTGTGATTACCAGTGCTCCTGCGGTGGCGAAGAATGCCGATGGCCGGCTTGAGGTTTTTGCACGCGGTTCCGATAACGCTCTCTGGCATATTCAGCAAACTACATCATCGTCATGGTCTAGCTGGGCATCCCTCGGCGGCAACTTAATCGACGTTTCAGCCATTAAATAATCTGGAAAGATTAGCTTCACACAAGACACGCATAACTTTCTGGCTTGATGCATTAAAGGAGAACATTCACAGTACTGCATCGGGCCAGTAGTACCTTATTTGCTGAAATTAACCCAATATTCGACACACAAACCGGGTATTCGCTCAAGTTCGCTCCCGTTATTTATGATAAAAATATATTTTTCAAATATAAGTAAAATGAAACCTTAAAACAGAGAAATAATTTATTTATAATTTATTATTTTTGAATGACAGTATGTAAAAATATATATAAACACACTAGGTTTTATAATGTAGCATCTCACCCACTTAATACTTCACGGACCATCAATCAACATCAAATAAAGCATTAATTATTTCTTCAAAGAATAAAGAGTAAAAGTGAGAATATTGATTCACAGAATTAAACATCTTGCTTATTAAATGACTATTTAGTGAATCTAAAGAATTATTTTTAACGAGGATATATATGCAAGAAGAACCTATTAATATACCAAAGCCAGATAATGCCGAGTCACTTGCTGCAAATGAGATAGAAATCGAAAACGCACCAATCGCGTTGTCTGAAATTGTCTCAGTAGTAAACACCTCCGATGGACGGCTCGAAGTTTTTGGTGTGGGCACTGACAATGCCGTGTGGCACAACAGACAAACGGCACCACACTCAGGCTCTTCCTGGTCCGGCTGGATCTCACTTAGCGGAAACGTAACCAGCAAACCTGTCGTTTATATCAATACAGACGGTAGGCTAGAGGTATTCGCACGCGGCACCGATAATGCGCTCTGGCATATCTGGCAAACCGCCGCCAATGCCGGTTGGTCAAACTGGCAATCTTTAGGGGGTACAATTACTAGTAACCCCGCGGTATATGTCAACACCGATGGCCGGCTCGACGTCTTTGCACGTGGCACCGATAATGCACTTTGGCACATCTCACAAACTGCCGCTCATTCCGGTCCGTGGTCGAGCTGGCAATCTTTGAACGGCGTGATCACCAGCAACCCGGCGGTTCATATCAACTCCGACGGCCGGCTTGAAGTCTTTGCGCGTGGTACCGATAACGCACTCTGGCACATCTGGCAAACCGCTCCTGATTCCAATCAGTGGTCAGGTTGGGATTCACTCGGTGGTATAATCACTAGCGATCCTGTCGTCATCGGCACCGCTGATGGCCGGCTTGAAGTCTTTGCGCGCGGCTCCAATAACGCACTCTACCACATCTGGCAAACCATTCCCCATGGCGGCCCGTGGTCCAACTGGGCTTCGTTGAATGGCGTGATCACCAGTGCTCCTGCGGTGGTGAAGAACTCCGATGGCCGGCTTGAAGTTTTTGCACGCGGCACCAATAATGCGCTCTACCACATCTGGCAAACGGTTTCCCATTCCGGTCCGTGGTCTAACTGGGCCACGTTAAATGGCACGATCACCAGCGCGCCAACGGCAGTGGAAGACGCCGATGGTCGGCTTGAAGTTTTTGCGCGTGGCACCGATAACGCACTCTGGAACATCTGGCAAGCCACACCATCGTGGTCCGCTTGGGTATCCCTCAAAGGCAGCTTAATCGACGCTTCAGCAATCAAATAATCTGGAATGAATCCAGCTTTGCACAAGACGAACGTCACCTTCTGGCCCGATACGTTAAGGAAAATATTCACTGTGCTTCATCGGGCCAGTGGTACCTAATTTGCCGGTAAAAATCTCATATTCGATACACAAACCTGGCATCGATTCGAGTTGGCATATTATCGTTGATGACAAGGAGATATTTTGTCTATCTGAAACAGACTATTAGTCGAATATGCCTGGAAAACAACTTCAAACAGAATAACCTCTTTTAGGTACATGATTAAATCAGGATCTACGTTTCTCAATAGCCAGATTATGAATTTTGTGCTTTAATAATGATTCAATAAAATATTTAAAAAAACATTAAACAAATATATTTAAAATAGAAAACAGCGGGGACTTTAAAATGAAAAACAGTTTATTTTAAATTTATTCCACTTAAATAATTTCGTGCAAAACAATATGTAATCACATAATGTGAGACTATATTTAATTAACATTTTACAAGTCAATAACTAACAAAACAAAAACATCTACCCTTTATTTTATTAATAAAATTACATAGGAGACTAGTCAAAAAATCAATATATAAATCAGAATACCTCTCTCATTAAATGATTATTTTATGAATCCGAAATATTATTTTTAAAGAGAATATACATATGAAAAAAGAACCTATTAAAATGCCAAATCCAGATAATACCGAAGCATATGTTGCAGGTGAGGTAGAAATCGAGAACTCTGCGATAGCGTTATCTGGAATTGTCTCAGTAGCAAACAATGCCGATAATCGACTTGAGGTTTTCGGTGTAAGCACTGACAGCGCAGTGTGGCACAATTGGCAAACAGCACCGCTCCCAAACTCCTCTTGGGCCGGCTGGAACAAGTTTAACGGAGTAGTAACCAGCAAACCTGCCGTTCATCGTAATTCGGACGGTCGATTGGAAGTATTCGTACGTGGTACGGATAATGCACTCTGGCACAACTGGCAGACCGCCGCTGATACCAATACTTGGTCAAGCTGGCAGCCGCTGTATGGAGGTATAACCAGCAACCCTGAGGTATGTCTCAACTCTGACGGCCGACTTGAAGTCTTTGCTCGCGGCACGGATAACGCGCTATGGCACATCTGGCAAACCGCAGCCCATACCAATTCGTGGTCAAACTGGAAATCTCTGGGCGGCACGCTCACGAGTAACCCGGCTGCACATCTCAACGCCGATGGTCGGATTGAAGTCTTTGCTCGCGGTGCCGATAATGCCCTTTGGCACATTTGGCAAACGGCTGCTCACACTGATCAATGGTCAAATTGGCAGTCACTAAAAAGTGTAATCACTAGCGACCCAGTGGTCATCGACAACTGCGATGGTCGGCTCGAAGTCTTTGCTCGCGGTGCCGATAGCACACTCCGGCACATTTCACAGATCGGTTCTGATTCCGTTTCATGGTCAAACTGGCAATGTTTGGATGGTGTGATCACTAGCGCCCCAGCGGCGGTGAAGAATATCTCTGGCCAGCTTGAGGTCTTTGCTCGCGGCGCTGATAACACGCTCTGGCGCACCTGGCAAACTTCCCATAACGGCCCGTGGTCTAACTGGAGCTCATTTACAGGTATTATCGCCAGTGCCCCAACGGTAGCGAAGAATTCAGACGGTCGGATCGAGGTCTTTGTGCTTGGCCTTGACAAAGCGCTCTGGCACCTCTGGCAAACAACTTCATCAACCACATCATCGTGGACCACCTGGGCTCTCATCGGTGGTATCACCTTGATCGATGCTTCAGTGATCAAGTAATCAGAAAAAAGCTGGCTTCACACGAGATAATCATGAGCTGCTGGCCCGGTGCAAAAGGAAAATATCCATTGCGATTCACCGGGCCAGATAGGAGGATAATGGGGCTGTACCCAAATTCTGTATCAGGGCTTTTTTATCATCAATATTCGAGCATTTAACGATTATTTTTGTAAAAGTAGCAAAAAATATATTTTAACCTACACATCTACAACTGATTAATTCATCCGTCATTACTGTCTCACTTAATCTTCATCATTCAACCGCAATGGCTTATATACCCGTTATCTTTCAAGTTGCCTCTTTGTTGGCTGCACTCGCTCACCCCGGTCACATAGTTTGCTATGCTCCCGGGGATTCACTCCCTTGCCGTCTCGATGCATTTTGAAATCCATAGGGTATAAATCAATATAGTGACTCTTATAATGAATGTATATTACGAGTTACAAACTAATCCAGCCACTCAGTCAGCACTTTCTCTAGAATACTACAGCCATATTTCCTTTTTTCAACAGAAGAAACGCTCATAGGAAAGCTGCAAACCATGCTATTTTTCTGCGTCACGGACATCAAAAAAACACGGATTTCGGATTTTTACGGCTGTAATAGTACTACTAACAAATACAGCAAATTTCATCCATATTTAAAATATGATATACATCACAATTTGTAGTAATCAACCGTTTTTATTTTACATCAATGAGAATGGTTGATTTCCATTATATAATCCTATTGAAATAAGCCCTTAGTAAAAATCATTAAGTCATAGTAGAATTTATCACCTTACATAGAGGAATACCAAATGCCTATAAATTTCAGTCCCAAAGTGGGTGAAATATTGGAATGTGACTATGGGAATTACCCAAAAAATAAAGAAGGAAAAATAATAACTAATTTCTATGATGGTCATATACCACCTGAAATGGTAAAAAATCGGTTTGTTGTTATTATAAACGGTAAAATAGATGGAAATGCCTGTATAGTTGTTCCTATATCAAGCAAATGTGATCAAAATAAATTACAACGTGGAATGCACGTTGTAATTGATAAAAACGTTATTGAAAATATGAAATATTTTGAACAAATAACACGTTGGGCAAAAGCGGATCTTGTGCAACAAGTCAGCCGGCAACGGCTACAAAGGCCAAGAACTGATAGAGGTTATTTAAATCAAATTTTACCCAGAGAAATTGTCACTAAAATTCAATTAGCAATAATTAAATCCATAAATGCAAGTCAATTGTTATCGAAATCATGATACTTGATTTTTCCAGTAAGATCGCTGACAATATAGCTGTTGCCCATAGAGGCCCAAAATATTTATCCCCTTTAAGGACCTGCGAAGCCTAGCTAATTGAATTGCTAGGCTTCTGCCGTTTTAGCATTCCATAACTTCAACAAAGAATTTCCATAAAAAAGCGTTTAGTACATAAAAGCTTAGGCTGCTGGCAAAGTTGATGACAAAAACTAATGAGACACTTGCTCAGATTTTACATTGGTCATACTGGCGGCGGCGACATCAATACCGAACTCAACAATCTCACTATCATCACCGAGGAAATTCTTTACCAACAAGGCAATTACGGCTATAGCATTAGAAAGCAAAAACTAGTCAACATTGGAAAATTCTTTCAACCACTTCAGCAACGCAGCTTTATCATCTTCCACACAAAGCCAATTTAACCAGACCAAAATTACAGCTAAATTTGCGAATTGCTTCCAGATTTTACTTGTGTAAGTTTAAAGCTTGGTGCGATACCATAACGAAAGAATTGATTCACAAACTTAACTAAGACCACTGCATGATTAATACAGAAACCTTCGACACCCACACGCCCATGATGCAACAATATCTCCGTCTTAAAGCACAGCATCCTGATATCCTGCTGTTTTATAGAATGGGAGATTTCTATGAGCTGTTTTATGACGATGCCAAAAAGGCTGCAAAATTGCTGGATATTTCCCTGACCAAACGAGGTCAATCCGCCGGCAATCCTATCCCTATGGCAGGCGTGCCACATCATGCAGTAGAAAACTATTTAGCTAAGCTGGTTCAATTAGGTGAATCAGTCGCTATCTGTGAGCAAATTGGCGATCCTGCCACCAGCAAAGGCCCGGTTGAACGTAAAGTCGTTCGCATCGTTACTCCAGGTACCGTGACAGATGAAGCGTTATTACAGGAGCGGCAAGATAATCTGCTGGCGGCTATTTGGCACGATAATCAAGGATTTGGTTATGCCACACTAGACGTGACATCTGGCCGCTTCCAAATATCTGAAATGGCAGAGCTGGAAACGATAGCCGCTGAATTGCAACGTAGCCGTCCTGTCGAATTACTCTATCCTGAAAGTTTTGAGCATATGGCGCTGATTGAAAATTTTCATGGCCTGCGCCGCCGCCCTTTATGGGAATTTGAGCTGGATACCGCAAAACAGCAATTGAACCTGCAATTTGGTACCCGTGATCTTGTCGGTTTTGGTGTGGAAAAAGCAGCACTTGCTCTGCGTGCCGCGGGTTGCCTGTTGCAATATGTCAAAGATACTCAACGCACGGCGCTGCCGCATATCCGTGGCATTACGATGGAACGTCAGCAAGATACGGTTATTATGGATGCCACAACCCGTCGTAATCTGGAACTGACACAAAATCTGTCTGGCAGTACAGATAATACTCTCGCTTCTGTTCTTGATCTGTGTGTTACCCCAATGGGTAGCCGAATGTTGAAACGCTGGTTGCATGCGCCTGTCAGGGACCGCCAGATATTAGAAAATCGCCAACAAGCTATTGCTACCTTGCAGGAAATTGGCTTGGAGTTGCAGCCATTTTTGCTACAGATAGGTGATCTCGAACGTGTGCTAGCACGCTTGGCTCTACGCTCTGCTCGGCCAAGGGATCTGGCAAGAATGCGTCATGCATTCCAGCAATTACCGGATATCCATCAAGTTATGGACTCCTCAGATTCCCCTTATATCAAGCAATTGCAGAAAAATATCGGCAGGTTTGATGAATTACAGGAATTGCTTGAAAAAGCGATTGTAGAAACACCTCCGGTATTAGTTCGGGATGGTGGCGTAATCGCTCCGGGTTATAACAGTGAACTGGATGAGTGGCGCACACTGGCTGATGGCGCCAGTAACTATCTGGAACAACTGGAAATCCGTGAACGAGAAAAGCTGGGTCTTGATACTCTGAAAGTCGGCTTTAATGGTGTTCATGGCTACTATATTCAAGTCAGCCGAGGGCAGAGCCATCTGGTGCCAATTCACTATGTCCGCCGCCAGACACTGAAAAATACTGAGCGTTATATCATCCCCGAGCTAAAAGAATATGAAGATAAGGTTCTGACCTCTAAAGGGAAATCTCTGGCAATAGAGAAAGCGCTTTACGAAGAATTATTCGATCTGCTGCTGCCTCATTTGGCCAAATTACAAACCAGCGCCGAAGCACTGGCTAAACTTGATGTATTGGCAAATCTGGCAGAACGCGCTGAAACCCTGAATTATGTTTGCCCAACATTGAGCGATAAACCGGGAATTCAAATCACCGGTGGTCGTCATCCGGTTGTTGAGCAAGTTCTGAGTGAACCATTTATCTCAAACCCACTCTCTTTATCTTCACAGCGGCGTCTGCTGATTATTACCGGTCCAAATATGGGCGGTAAAAGTACCTATATGCGTCAGGCGGCACTTATTACACTTCTGGCCTATATCGGTAGCTTTGTACCAGCTGAAAAAGCGGTCATCGGCCCGGTTGATCGTATATTCACCCGTGTAGGTGCCTCCGATGATCTGGCATCCGGCCGTTCAACCTTCATGGTGGAAATGACCGAAACCGCCAATATCTTGCACAATGCGACAGAACAAAGTTTGGTATTGATGGATGAGATTGGCAGAGGGACATCAACCTACGATGGCCTTTCTCTAGCATGGGCATGTGCAGAAAATCTGGCAAACCGCATTAAAGCAATGACTCTGTTTGCTACTCACTATTTTGAGCTGACCACGTTGCCGGAAAAACTTGAAGGCGTGGTTAATATTCATCTCGATGCGGTAGAGCATGGAGATACCATCGCATTTATGCACAGCGTGCAAGAGGGTGCAGCCAGTAAGAGTTACGGGTTAGCAGTTGCTTCTCTCGCTGGCGTTCCACGTGAAGTGATTAAACGAGCTCGCCAGAAACTTAAAGAGCTGGAATCGCTATCCAACCATGCAACAGCAAGTCATGTCGATACACCACAACTTGCACTACTAACAGAAGAGACATCACCGGCGATTGAAGCATTGGAAAATCTCAATCCAGACTCACTGACTCCGCGTCAAGCATTGGAATGGATTTATCGGCTAAAAGATATGGTGTAAGAACATGTTTGACAAAAGCCTCTTACAACCGATATACCATTTTTTGCAATGTGAAACCCCGGATTTGTGGGTAGATAGAGCAAAACAGCCTGAAAATTTACCTGTGCTTTTACGGGATCATCTATTATGCGAACTGAAAGCAGCACAGAGCGCTATGTTTTTGATCCGCAAGTATGCCGTAGATCAGCGAAGTGAAGATACACTTCTGGCATGGTTTAAACCTTATGAAGATTTTGCTTACAAGAAGATTGGCGATCTCAATTCACTAAAAGGTCAAAACCAAGCGACCAAACAGATCACCGCCAAAGCTAATTCACCCTATAGCCAGGATCTGATTGATAAAATGGTATTGCTGATTAAAGAAGAGTTACATCACTTCTATCAGGTGCTGGAGATCATGGATGAGCGCAATATCAGCTATGAAAGCATCTCTGCCAGCCGTTATGCTAAAGGCATGCTTAGTCACATTACCAACCATGAACCTTATACACTGGTAGATAAGCTGATTATAGGCGCTTACATTGAAGCGCGTTCTTGTGAACGTTTCGCCAAACTCGCTCCTCATCTGGATGAAGATCTGAGTAAATTTTATATCTCGCTGTTGCGCTCTGAAGTGCGTCATTACCAGGACTATCTTTCACTAGCGCAATCTATTGCTAATGAAGATATTACCGAGCGGGTGAACTATTTTGGCCGTGTTGAAGCTGAATTAATTCAAAATCCAGATAGCGATTTTAAATTCCATAGCGGCGTCCCTGTAATTTGAACTGAGTGTAAATTGAAAGGTGAGCTTATATTCACCTTTCACACCGATGATAAACCTCGTTTAAAATAACGAGGTTTGTTTTTCCTTTTTAATAATGTTCTGATCCCGTTTCCCCATTAGATCAATTTGATTTCCCACGGATACGCTATTGTACGCCATAAAAATAGCCAGACTTAAATGGTGAGTTTTTTATTAATTTATTCTATCCAATTGTACTAATAACTATACATGCCATTCTAATACTCCTATATGAAATGTAAAATAATTTCATATCGATAAAGCTACATATTTAAACATAATAAACATATAAGGCAGATTCGACTAATAAGTGCAATTTTTCAGAAGGGCGGTCAGTTGCTATAGTAGGCATCTTTCTCGCCAAAGGAAAATGCACTATGGCCTATACACAACTGACCGA
>NZ_JBHFKV010000088.1:0-10106 GCF_042879355.1 Photorhabdus sp. RM71S
TTATTTACTTATTTACTTATTTACTTATTTACTTATTTACTTATTTACTTATTTACTTATTTACTTATTTACTTATTTACTTATTTACTTATTTACTTATTTACTTATTTAATCCTTGTACGTCATTTTTTGCGAGTTATCTATGTTTCATTTACAACAATTATACCTAAAGATATAATTATTGTTTTTAAATCAATAGGTTATTGTTTAATTGATAATGAATTTATATTTGTTATAAAAAATAAAATTTACAAAGATATTAATTATAATATGCCAAATTTTCATAATTAGTATGAAGATTGTATTTGTTTTTATCAATAAATAAATTATATAGTTAATTAACTGTGTTGCTATATATAATAGTAAGGATAATAGGATAAATACCCTATTACCCTATTACCCTATTACCCTATTACCCTATTACCCTATTACCCTTATACACTCAGGAAAATAGCCTTTTATTGATGCTATTTTGAATACCTGCGGCATCAAGCCCTAAATCCGCTCTGATTTCTTCTTGACTACCTTGTGGTATAAATTGGTCAGGCAAGCCAATATTTAGAATTTGCACTAGGCGGCCTTCCTGCATTAATAGTTCATTAACGCCACTTCCTGCACCGCCCATAATGGCATTTTCTTCCAGTGTGACCAATAAATCATGGTTATCCGCCATTTCTAATACTAATTCTTTATCCAGTGGTTTAATAAAGCGCATATCAACAACAGTCGCATCCAGTGATTCTGCCGCTGTTATTGCATCAGGTAACAGAGTACCAAAGTTCAGGATCGCTACCTTCTTACCCTGACGGCGAATAATACCTTTACCAATTGGCAATTGTTCAAATGGTTGGGGTTCTGCCCCCGTTCCGGTTCCTCGTGGATAGCGCACGGCTACAGGACCTTGCAGATAATGATAGCCAGTATGCAGCATCTGTCGGCATTCGTTCTCATCACTTGGCGCCATAATTACCATGTTGGGGATGCAACGAAGGAATGAAAGATCAAAGGCGCCTTGATGTGTCTGACCATCAGCACCTACGATACCGCCGCGATCTATTGCAAATAGAACAGGTAGATTCTGAATGGCGACATCATGGATAACCTGGTCATAAGCACGTTGGAGGAATGTCGAATAGATTGCAACAATTGGCCTGTAACCACCAATTGCCAAACCTGCGGCAAAAGTCACGGCATGTTGTTCTGCAATGGCGACATCGAAGTATTGATCAGGATATTCGCGGGAAAAACGCACCATACCAGAGCCTTCACGCATGGCAGGTGTGATCGCCATCAGTTTTTTGTCGTTAGCGGCCTCTTCGCATAACCAGTCTCCAAAGATTTTGGAGAAAGTAGGGCGGTTGTCTGAGCTTTTAGGTAATGCGCCAGTGGTCGGATCAAATTTAGGCACCGCATGCCAACTAATAGGATCTTTTTCAGCGGGGGCATAGCCACGACCCTTTTTGGTCATGATGTGCAGAAGCTGTGGTCCTTTCAACTCACGCATATTTTTCAGCGTTTGGGTCAATGTCAGTACATCATGTCCGTCGATGGGGCCGATGTAATTAAAGCCCAATTCTTCAAACAGAGTGCCAGGAACAACCATGCCTTTGATATGTTCTTCAGTTTTTTTCAGTAGTTCTTTAATCGGTGGTAGATTGGAAAAGACTTTTTTCCCGCTTTCCCGCAACGTGGTGTAGAGTTTACCGGATAGAAGTTGAGCTAGATGGTTGTTTAACGCTCCGACGTTCTCTGAGATGGACATTTCGTTGTCATTAAGAATGACTAACATATCTGGGTCGATATCCCCGGCATGGTTCATCGCTTCGAAAGCCATCCCCGCTGTTATCGCACCATCACCGATAACACAAACTGTACGGCGGCCTTTGCCTTCGCGTTGAGCAGCAATTGCCATACCTAATCCGGCGCTGATAGAGGTTGATGAGTGACCAACACATAAGGTGTCGTATTCACTTTCATCTCGCCAAGGGAAAGGATGAAGCCCATTTTTTTGACGAATCGTATCAATACGATTTCGGCGTCCTGTCAGGATTTTATGAGGATAAGCCTGATGGCCGACGTCCCATACCAATTTATCGAAAGGTGTTTTATAGACATAATGCAACGCCACAGTCAGCTCAACGGTGCCAAGACCGGAGGCAAAATGACCACTGGAGCGACTGACACTGTTTAGCAGGAATTGCCGAAGTTCATCACATAACTTCGGCAGGCTCTCTTTTGGTAACATCCGAAGTTCTTCAGGATTTTCCGCTAATGCCAATGTGGGGTATTTGGCTATATCAATGCTCATTTGATGCTCGTTAAGAAGTGTTTATTAATAGCGCTGCCAGTGGGTAAATTTACCGGCAGACCTTAGTTGTTACGTTCAATGATAAAGCTGGCAAGTGCGCGCAGCATTGCTGTGTTATAAGATTTATCTTCCAGTTTATTCAAAGCTTGTAATGCTTCTTGATACAGTTCGTATGCTTTTTTCTGTGCTTGTTCTAACCCCAATAATGCGGGGTAAGTGCTTTTTTCTAACTGTTGGTCACTGCCTTGGCGTTTTCCTATCATTTCGGTATCGCCGATGACATCAAGAATATCGTCTTGAACTTGGAATGCGAGGCCAATGGCCTGAGCATACTGATCTAATTCAGGTAAGGCATCATGCCCGCGTTGGCCTGCGCTATATGCGCCCATTCTGACGGCGCAACGAATAAGTGCGCCCGTTTTATGGCGATGAATGTGTTCCAGCATATGGAGATCAATGTGTTTACCTTCCGCAGCTAAATCCAACGCTTGACCGCCGCACATACCAGCGATACCGCTAGCGGTTGCCAGTTCGGCAAGCATTTCAAGGCGGTCTGCCGTTGTTACATCCGGCATTTCTCTTTTAGATAGGATTTCAAACGCCAGCGCCTGTAATGCATCTCCTGCCAGAATCGCGTGAGCTTCACCAAATTTTATGTGGCAGGTCGGTTGTCCACGGCGTAAATCATCGTTATCCATCGCCGGTAAATCGTCATGAATTAATGAAAAGGCGTGGATACATTCAACGGCTGCTGCTGGAGCATCCAGATTATTTGCAGATAATCCAAACAGTTCACCGACGGCATAAACTAAAAATGGGCGCAGACGTTTACCACCGAGTAAAGTGCCATGTTGCATTGTGTGAACTAGTGGATTGTCTGCAAATGCCAGTGAAGATAGTGTGCTTATCAGAACGTTATTGACTCGTTGTTGACAGATTTTAAGCTGTTCTTTAAATTGGGTTGAATTTTGTTCAGACATAGGCTTATTCAGTATCCGGGGAGAAATGACTCAGTGGAGATTGGACATCATTGTTAATCAGAATCTGCACTCGCTGTTCTGCTTGTTGCAAAGTTTGTTGCCCTAGACGGGCTAATTGAATACCACGCTCAAATTCGCTTAGGGCTTCTTCCAGTGCCAGTTCACCTGATTCCAGCCGGGCGACAATCTGTTCCAGCTCTTTTAATGAGCTTTCAAATGTCATTGCCGGTGCAGTTTCTGGCGTACTGTTTGTACTTTCTGATATTGCATTTTTCTTTGGCATAATTTTTTACTATTTATACAGAGTTCGCCTGAGAGTTGCAGACTATCCTATTACGCTGGTGCAAACAAATTCTTAACTGATTTTGTGTTTTTTCCGCGCTGTACCACGAGATAGTGTTATACTTCGCGGCCTGATTTGACAACCAAAACATACCATTAATTTTATTTATCAAAATGCCTAACCGCTACTATAACTTACTATGAAGTTTATTATTAAATTATTCCCTGAAATCACGATCAAGAGCCAAACTGTTCGTTTGCGCTTTATTAAAATTCTCGCTAGTAATATTCGCAATGTGCTTAAAACATTAGGCGATAATATTGCAGTGGTTCGCCATTGGGATAATATCGAAGTTCGTACTAAAGATGAAAACCTTGGCGCTCAAATTTGTGATGCGCTGACACGTATCCCCGGTATTCACCATATTCTGCAAGTAGAGGAGCGTGAGTTTCGTGACATGCATCATATCTTTGAACAAGCTTATGAGGCTTATGGCGAATCGCTCCACAATAAGACATTTTGTGTTCGGGTTAAACGTCGCGGTAAACATCAATTTACTTCCAATGAAGTAGAACGTTATGTCGGTGGTGGTTTAAACCAGCATATTGAATCCGCGAAAGTAAAACTCAATCATCCTGATGTGACTGTTAATCTGGAAATTGATCAAGATGTGCTGATTCTGGTAAAAGCCCGTTATGAAGGAATTGGTGGTTTTCCTATCGGAACGCAGGAAGATGTATTATCTCTCATTTCTGGAGGCTTTGATTCTGGTGTTTCCAGCTATATGCTAATGCGCCGTGGCTGTCGCGTTCACTATTGCTTCTTCAATCTTGGCGGTTCTGCTCATGAAGTTGGTGTGAAACAGGTTGCTCATTATCTTTGGAATCGTTTTGGCAGTTCCCATAAAGTCCGTTTCGTTGCGGTGGATTTTGAACCTGTTGTCGCTGAAATTTTGGAAAAAGTTGATGATGGTCAAATGGGGGTGGTGCTTAAACGGATGATGGTCAGAGCGGCATCTCAAGTTGCAGAGCGCTATGGCGTGCAGGCGATTGTTACCGGTGAGGCTTTGGGACAGGTTTCCAGCCAGACACTCACTAATTTGCGTTTGATTGATAATGCATCGGATACGTTGATTCTGCGGCCACTGATTTCTCATGATAAAGAGCACATTATCAGGTTGGCACGTGAAATAGGCACTGAGGATTTTGCCCGCACAATGCCTGAATTCTGTGGTGTTATTTCAAAAAGCCCGACAGTAAAAGCTGTTAAAGCTAAAATTGAAGCGGAAGAGGCGAATTTCGATTTTAATATTTTGGAAAAAGTTGTCAGTGAAGCTCAGAATATTGATATTCGCCAGATAGCAGAACAAAGCAATCAGCAAGTGGTTGAAATTGAAACGGTGACAGCGTTCGCTCCGACGGATGTGTTATTGGATATTCGTTCGCCTGATGAACAAGATGATCGGCCATTGCAGTTAAATGGTGTGGAAATCAAATCATTGCCATTCTATAAGTTGAGCAGCCAGTTTGGTGATTTGCCAAAGGATAAGACTTATTTGCTCTATTGTGAACGTGGGGTAATGAGTCGTTTGCAGGCACTCTATTTATCTGAGCAGGGTTTTGATAACGTGAAAGTTTATCGGCCTTAATTGTATTTAATTATACATTTCGGGGTTCCTATTATGTGAACCCCGAATCGTATAAAGTAAGATGTTTTTGTCTATTTTTTTCAATCCTGATAAGAATATACACCTAGTGGCAATATGAGTTGAGCCGCCACCTCTGCTGCTGTTGCTCGTCCTTTTAATAATTCAATGAGTTTTAATGCGAAATCGAAAGCTGTCGCTGGCCCTTGGCTGGTCAATAGATTGACACGATCATCAAAACAGACTCGGCAATCAATCCATTTATCGGATGAAATTTTGTCTTGCAAACCGGGGTAGCCGGTCATTTTGCCAGTAGGGAATAAATTATGGTGTTCAAGTACGATAGCAGGCACGGCACAAATTGCAGCGATAATTTTTCCTTGATAATGTGCCTTGCGGATTTTTTCGATAACGAGTGGATTATCACGGAAACACTCGGCACCCTGCATACCGCCGGGTAAGATGATGGCATCGAAAGATTCATCAATAACTTTTTCCAGAGGGACATCAGCAACCAGTTTCACACCTCTGGAGCAAGTTAAAATCAATTCTCCATCGCTGGCGGTGCTGGCGATCGTAACACTGATGCCAGCGCGTACCAGTAAATCAATGGTTGCAACGGCTTCTATTTCTTCACTACCGTGAGTTAGGCAGATGAGTGCTGAAGGGTTCATAATCATCTTTCCTTATGTTTTACTAGGTTATAGATACGGGTATTTTCAGGGGTAGAAAGACCATGTGCACGGGCCCGGCGTAATAAATAACCGGTGATATAGTCAATTTCAGTGCGACGTTTTGCGCGGACATCCTGCAACATGGATGAGTAGTTTTTTGCTGTAAGCTTAATCACATCGTAGACATAGGCAATCAGGTTGTCGATAGTGGTATGGATGTTTTCTCGTTGCATAACCTGAATAATTTCTTCGCACAAAATATTCAATTGTTCCGGGTAGCGAAGCAAATCGCCATTTTGGCATTCATAAAGTGCAGTCAGCGGGTTTACGACACAGTTAGCGGCAAGTTTCAGCCAACTAATAGAGAGAATTTCATTATGCCATGCAACATCTGGCAAAGATTGGTGTAATACATTAGCCAGAGAGCTAAGCCCAGTTGCATTTGACGTTGCTGAGCCAATATGGGTTAGCCCGGAAGCGGTATGATAAACCCGTTGGTCATCCTGATATGCGCCATGCGTTGTGACACCAAGAAGTATTGGATTAGGCGCTGATAATAGTTCTTCTTGGGTACCCATGCCATTGTGTAGTAATAAGATTGGACAATTAGGTAAAAGTTTGGGGAGTAAATTATTCACTGCATCAGCGACTTGCCATGCTTTCAGACAGACAATCAGTAATTCGCTGTTGGCAAGATGGTTGTTGTTATTAGTTGGGATTGGTTGGTTGAAGACTTGCCCATTCATTTCGTCAATATGAACAGATAAATAAGACCGAGAACTTTTTAGCCAACCCTGCACTTGATGTTTTTGTTGTGATAATGCTGCTAGCCACAGTTTTCCTATAGCGCCACAGCCAAGAACGGTTATCTTCATATACACCTTTTGAAAGACGCTGCCATAATATTGGATGGAAATAATAAGATCCCGCTAATCCGAGTATAGCGCTTTTGCTGACAATGGAAAGCGGTTATCATGCCAACTTATTGATTATCAGGAGGTCATGGATAATGCCATCTTTCGATATTGTTTCAGAAATTGATATGCATGAAGTTCGCAACGCGGTAGAAAATGCGCAGCGCGAGCTTGCTAGCCGTTGGGATTTCCGTAATGTCAGCGCCAATTTCGAGTTAAATGAAAAAAATGAATCTATCAAGATTGCCAGTGAGTCAGATTTTCAGGTAAATCAGTTGGTTGATATCATGCGTGAAAAGTTGGCTAAACGTGGTATCGATGGTGCTGCATTGAATATCCCTGATGATATGTTGCACAGTGGTAAAACTTACAGCGTTGAAGCGACTCTGAAGCAGGGGATTGATACCCCTACGGCGAAAAAGATCGTGAAGCTGATTAAGGATAGTAAGCTGAAAGTACAGGCACAGATTCAGGGGGAGCAAGTGCGAGTGACAGGTAAAGCTCGTGATGATTTGCAAAGTGTTATGGCATTAGTTCGTGGCGCAGAGCTGGGACAGCCATTCCAGTTTACTAATTTCCGGGATTGATTTTCCGCCTAATGGATTGATATATCTAGCCTAATGTGGAGAGGGGTATTCTGACTAGGAATGCCCCTATGTAATCACCTCTCAACATTAATGATCATCTTTAGTCATGAAAATTAAATTAACCAATTGATTTTAAATTGAAATTTATTTTTTCTCGGCTTGTCTTAGTCAGTGATAATCATAAATATTCATCTCGTGTCATGGAAAATATGTACATGTCGGTGTACATAAACTACATTAAGAGCTGTATTATTTTTGAGGCAATTAATATGGCAATTACTGATTCATGGCTGCGTTCAATTAACGGCAAACCACAAGAAAAGATGATCACTAAGTCCGATAGAGATGGTCTCTCTGTTCGTGTTACCCCCAGGGGGAAAGTTATATTTCAGTTTAGATACCGATGGGACGGTAAAGGAGATCGAATTGATATCGGCACGTATCCAGCAACGAGCTTAAAAGATGCTCGTGACTCAGTGATTTCTTATCGCGGAGAATTAGAGCAACATCGAAATCCCAAGACAGTTAAACGCGTTCGAAAAGAATCTGCATTGAGTGCGGTCACTGTGGAAAAGCTTATCCGGGAGTGGTGGAAAACGACAATGCAAGGTTCGAAAATTAACGCTGACCAGATATTGCGTTCTTTCGAAATTTATGTTTTCCCCAAAATTGGTAAATTGCCCCATGACGAGGTAACGCTGCATGTCTGGCTTACTTTAATTGAAGACGTAGCCAAACAGCTTCCATCAATTGGAACGCGTATATTGACCTATTCTAAAACCGCTCACCGATGGGCTGTTCGGCGAGGAATGACACATACAACCCCTTTGTCTGATGTAGCATCAAGTGACCTAAGAGGGAAGGTTGTTGATATCGATACAGACATTGATATCGATGTTGACACGGGAGAAAGGGCATTAAGTGAAGAGGAACTGGTGATTCTTTTTCGTATTATCAATTCCCCTAAATATAACCCGCGCAACGCATTAATAATAAAATTATGTCTGTTATTTGGGTGTCGTATTGGTGAATTACTGAAAGCTAAAGTTAATGATTTTGATTATGAGAAAAATATCTGGACCGTTCCTTCCGCAAACCATAAAACAGGGAGAAAATCCAAAAAACCTATTGTCAGACCAATCATCTCAGAAGCCAAGAAATTAATTGATCAAGCAAAGAAATTAAATCACGGGAGTGAATATTTGTTTATAGTGCTTGGTGGCAAACCTTTTGCTAAGGGATCGCATGATAGGATCATTGCGGGACTTAATAAAAAGATGGCTCCCCACTTTGATCCTTATACATCTTGGTCAATTCACGACTTACGCCGGACAATGCGCACCGGGGTTTCTGAATTAACGCCGCCTCACGTCGCTGAAACAATGATAGGGCATAAATTACCGGGAGTGTGGCAGGTGTACGATAAGCACACCTACCTTAATGAACAGAAAGAGGCATATGAGCGCTGGTGGGAAAAGCTGACTAAAATTGTTTCCCGTTCTCCCAGTCAAGAATATCCTGCCACAAAAAATTAAGTTGGTCGGATTTAAACTTGGGCCTCGGGAAGCCTTCCCGCTTTTGCTTCCCGTTGCTCGCCCATAACCTTATCGTGTGTGGTGTTACACCGTACCGATCAGCGAGTTCTTTTGTTTTGATGTATGGCGATTGATTCATTTTTCATTTCCTCTTTGATAACCGTTCTCCAAAATTATTCGTGCCACTGTTGCCGGAGTTGTTTTGTCTGACCAGACCAAATCATCAATCAGGAAATTCAGTTCAGCAGCAAGTACGGCTTCTAAGTCTTTGGGCCAATACTCATATGCAATATCACTGTAATAAGAATCCTCGATGACTTTAAGTGTCACCAATATCATATCTTCTGATGTTCTGGCGGCTTTTCTGTAACCGGCATTCCAGACAGCATCAGTGATATAGGATGGATCACCCCATGCCGAGGCTATTACCTGAGTTAAGTGGAATGAATTATTGATCATGGCTTTCCTCCTTTACGTTCCTAAGGATTAGCTTTACTTTTACTCCCTGTGATTTCAGATAAGTGTCACAGTGAGCAATGCCTCTGTTATATTCAATACCCAGTTCGTCATCATCATCACAATCAATATAATTTGGCAGTTCCACACGAACTTCACCCCGACCTTTCCAGCCTGCCCATGCAAAATGCAGTGCGTCGCTGTCACTGATGTAGTATTGGTGCTCTTCCTGAAAGAAAGCTTTTTCTAAGTCTTCCTCGCCCCACGGATAAGTTTCTATAAGCCATTTTTCAAATTGTTCTCTGCTGGTCATTATTGCATCTCCTATTCCAGGCTCTGATTGCCATTTTGTTTTGGCTTTGAATATCGTCACCATTAACAAACTGTGCTGTTTGTGCATCACAATTGAAGCATCTGACAATTGATGAGCGGTACGGACAGTCATCTTCATATTGCCGAACTACTCCAATATCTTTGCTGCCACAAAATGGGCACGGTAGCAGCTCAATTTTATTTCCGTTTTTCTGACTATTCATTTTCTTGCCCCTTATTACGTGATTTGCGGTGTTTCCTGGCTTTCTTCACTGGCGTTAACTTTACTCTGGCTACTTGCGGCGCTGGTGGCAGAGGAGGGCAAACGCCCTCGTGAATGTAAAAATTACGTTTCATGCGATGAATGGTACGCTGTGTATAGTCCCTGCCATCGTCGATATGGAATGCCGTT
>NZ_JBHFKV010000089.1:0-8780 GCF_042879355.1 Photorhabdus sp. RM71S
CCGCAGAGTCAAGCGCTTATTGCCGCTTTCTCTGCCCGACCTCACAATGTTTATCAGCGTTGTGTCGGTCAGTGGTGGCGCATTATAGGGCGTTCTTTGGCGCTGGCAATAATTATTTTGAAAAAAATTGATCGTTTGATTAATTCCACAGCAAAGCTCTACTTTATACCTACTTACCAACAGATTTATCCACATATGGCTAGTTGGATGAAAATTTATCGAGCATCACGCAAACGTTTTCGTTACAATTCGGTGGTTAAAATCATCAAGCGATTTTATCTGACTACACTGAAATGTTATTGCAGTGCCCATTTTTTATGTCCTGATATAGTGGGTTCTTCCCAATAACATGTTACTGCCTTACAAAATCCAAGGGATCAAATCAATGCAACAGCTTCGTCCAATCCATCGTGCCCTGCTTAGCGTTTCCGATAAATCAGGGGTTGTTGAATTTGCAAAAGCCTTATCTCAACGCGGTGTCGAATTGCTTTCTACTGGTGGCACAGCTCGTTTACTCTCTGAGTCAGATCTAAAGGTTACTGAAGTTTCAGACTACACCGGTTTTCCTGAAATGATGGATGGCCGAGTTAAGACGCTGCATCCTAAAGTACATGCTGGAATCCTTGGCCGCCGCGGACAAGATGATGAAATCATGGCACAACACCAAATCTCACCGATCGATATGGTGGTTGTGAATCTATATCCATTCGCTCAGACCGTAGCTAAATCAGATTGTACTTTGGCAGATGCCGTTGAAAACATTGATATTGGTGGTCCAACTATGGTTCGCTCTGCGGCTAAGAACCATAAAGATGTAGCGATTGTGGTAAATAGTAAGGATTATGAAAAAATCATTGAAGAGATGGATAACAATCAGGGGTCATTAACACAATCAACTCGCTTCGATTTAGCCATTAAGGCTTTTGAACACACCGCTGCTTATGACAGCATGATTGCTAACTATTTTGGCAAGCTGGCTCCTCCTCATTATGGCGATACGACTCAACCATCAGGACGTTTCCCTCGTACTCTGAATTTGAATTTCATTAAAAAGCAGGATATGCGTTACGGTGAGAACAGCCATCAGGACGCTGCATTCTATATAGAAGAGAATCTTTCTGAATCATCCATTGCAACTGCAACTCAGTTACAAGGTAAGGCTCTTTCCTATAACAACATTGCTGATACCGATGCAGCGCTGGAATGTGTTAAGGAATTCGTGGAACCTGCATGTGTTATTGTTAAGCACGCTAACCCATGCGGTGTAGCAATTGGTAAAGATATCCACGAAGCTTATGATAGCGCATTCAAAGCAGATCCAACCTCCGCTTTCGGCGGTATTATTGCTTTCAACCGCGAACTTGATATTAAAACTGCACAAGCCATTATCGACCGCCAATTCGTCGAGGTAATTATTGCCCCCTCAGTAAATAAAGATGTACTACCGGTGCTAGCTACCAAGCAAAATGTCCGCGTTCTGACATGTGGTAAATGGGAAGACCGGGCTGCTGGCCTTGATTTTAAACGAGTTAATGGTGGCCTACTGGTACAAGATCGCGATCTTGGTATGGTTGCAGTAACTAACCTACGTGTGGTTTCCAAACGTCATCCCACCGAACAAGAAATGAAAGATGCTCTGTTCTGCTGGAAGGTCGCTAAATTTGTCAAATCCAATGCCATTGTTTACGCAAAAAATGATATGACCATTGGTATTGGCGCAGGCCAAATGAGCCGTGTCTATTCCGCAAAAATTGCTGGGATTAAAGCAGCCGATGAAGGCTTGAAAGTTCAAGGATGCGCAATGGCATCTGACGCCTTTTTCCCATTTCGTGACGGCATTGATGCCGCTGCGGCTGTCGGCGTGAGTTGCATTATCCAACCCGGCGGTTCAATCCGTGACGACGAAGTGATTACCGCGGCTGATGAACACGGTATTGCTATGATTTTCACCGGCATGCGCCATTTTCGCCACTAATCAATAGCAGGAGTTAATCTGATGAATATTTTAATTGTTGGTAGCGGTGGACGCGAACATGCTCTGGCATGGAAAGCAGCTCAATCTCCTTTAGCTGATAAAGTCTATGTCGCTCCAGGAAATGCAGGAACTGCTCTGGAAAGCAATCTCGAAAATATTGATATACCAGCGACAGATATCAACGGCTTGTTAGTATTTGCACAAAGCCATGATATTGGGCTGACTATCGTTGGCCCTGAAGCGCCATTGGTGATAGGTATTGTCGATGCATTCCAAAAAGCCGGGTTGACTATTTTTGGTCCAACTCAGGCAGCCGCTCAATTAGAAGGCTCAAAAGCATTTACCAAAGATTTTCTGGCACGTCATCAAATCCCAACTGCGGCTTATCAGAATTTTACAGCAATCGAACCAGCTCTTACCTACCTGGATAAAGTCGGCGTTCCTATTGTTATAAAAGCTGACGGACTGGCTGCGGGTAAAGGTGTGATTGTTGCGATGACACTGGAAGAAGCCCAATCCGCCATAAAAGATATGCTAGCCGGAAATGCGTTTGGTGATGCAGGCCATCGTATTGTTATTGAAGAGTTTCTAACAGGTGAAGAAGCTAGCTTTATCGTTATGGTCGACGGTAAGAATGTTATTCCGATGGCAACCAGTCAGGATCATAAACGCATAGGTGATGGTGACACGGGTCCAAATACTGGCGGAATGGGAGCCTATTCTCCCGCTCCTGTCGTCACTGATGAAATCCACCAGCGTATTATGGAAGAGATTATTTATCCTACTGTTAACGGTATGGCTGCTGAGGGTCATATCTATACTGGTTTTCTTTATGCTGGCTTGATGATCAACCAAAATGGCGAACCAAAAGTGATTGAATTTAACTGCCGCTTTGGTGATCCAGAAACGCAACCCATCATGATGCGTATGCGTTCTGATCTTGTTGAACTCTGTCTAGCTGGTGCAAAAGGAGAGCTTGCGGGTAAAACGTCTGATTGGGATGAACGCCCTGCTCTGGGTGTGGTACTCGCTGCCGGAGGGTATCCTGCTGATTATTACAAAGGGGATATTATTCATGGTTTGCCCCAACAAGAAAATGAAAGTAGCAAGGTTTTCCACGCTGGTACAGCAATGAAAGGCAATGATGTTATTACCGCAGGTGGACGCGTTCTGTGTGTTACAGCATTAGGAGAAACCATTATAGATGCACAGAAAAATGCTTACCAACAAGCAGAAAAGATTGAATGGAATAGCTGTTTTTACCGCAAGGATATCGGCTATCGGGCAATTAACCGATTGAAGTAATCATAAAACTGACGAGGGTCAGAGGCTGTCCTTCGTCGGTTCCCAACGACAAAAGTCATTATTGGCTACCAACAGTAATTCGCGGCCAGCAGGCGCTTCCAACCAAGCAATGGTTAATTGGCCGTAACTACTTTTTTCACGCTGTTCAAGCCATGACCTCGCGTAAGGTTCAAACTCAAGGGAAATCGTTTCACCTGCACAGGTAGTGACTTTACCGTTATTCCAGTGCCCTTGCACCAAACGCACATTTCCCACTCTCAACGCATCACTTAATTCAAGCGTCCGTTTAGCATTAAACTGCATACGAACAATATCATCGCTGGAAAGTGGCTCTCGTCGCGTTTTCGACTGCTTTTGCATAAAAATCACATCACCGGATTTATTCAAACGAAGTTGTTCAGATAGTGGATTTTTATCATTCAAAATTTCACGACGAATTTGGCGCAAATCTCCCTGCTTATATTCATAAAAAGTCACGATGGTATTGTCATTACGGTAGGGGCTGTAAACACTCATCAGCACCTGAGGTTTACTGTTCTGATCGTTGAGACGCCACAAGCGGACAACACCATCATCGGCAATGAATCCACTTGCGCTGAAAGAAGGTTCTTTAGGTTGATTGGTACAGGCGCTGAGCGCGAAGACGAATCCTAGTGTCATCAGCCCCTGACGAACCAACAAAAGGGGATAAATAATACCCCTTCTATTTTTTCTTTTTTGCAATGAAATTATTTAACTGCGTCTTTCAGAGCCTTACCAGCAGAGAAAGCAGGTACGTTTGCAGCCGCGATTGTAATTTCTTTACCGGTTTGTGGGTTACGACCAGTACGTTCTGCACGGTGGTTAACTTTGAAAGTACCAAAACCTACCAGTTGTACTGAATCGCCCGCTTTCAGGGATTCGGTGATTGCATTCAAAGTTGATTCCAGAGCAGCTTTTGCCTGAGCTTTAGTCAGGTCTGTGCTTTCTGCGATTGCATCAACTAATTCAGTCTTATTCATAGATTATCCTTACAGTGTGTTTATCGTTTGCAAAGCATCGAGTGCGACGGATATGCCGAATGACAGCACCCCTGCATACACGCACCGATAGCCACTTCTTTTCACCCCCCAAATGTAGAACAGAGTGGGGGCAAAAGTGAAGCCTTTGAACATGGCATTTAAAGCATTAAATCACTTTTTTTCACTTTACTGCGTTAAATTTATACCAATGTTGCTCGTTCCTGATTCCCGGAGGTCAGCTTTCAATCCTTTAATCAACTCAATATCCCGCTCTTCGCAGCTAACCAATAAGCGATAAATTTCCCATTGGATGTCCCACTCTTGTGCAATAGCAGGTAATATTTTTAGTTCTTCATCGGTCATCTCTTTTCCGGCCTGAGTCATTTCAAGCATAGCAACAGTGCGGATTGAAATTTCACTCACTGCAATTGCATGCTCCAATGTTTCACCACTCAGACGGGAGTGAATAATTTCCCCTAATGCAATACATGCATCAATTGCCGGGTACACACCGTAAATATCGTAATCATCCGCTGAGGGAATAACTTGTTCCAACTTTTCCAACTGATTATCAAAATTCACCTTGGCATCTTTTACAACTAATATTTCCCACACCAAATCCAGAATACGGCGGTAAAGAGCAGGTTCTGCAAACGCCGTCTGGCAACAGAACATCTGGTAATTTGGATACATCCGTTCGCATAGACTTGCCATAAAGGTCAGATGCTGCCAGCTTTCAAGTTTTTCCAGCCGTAAATGTATCGGGTTTCGTAACATTAGTTTTTACTCATTATGCACAATTTGCTCCGCAGTTTACCTGAAATTCAAGAATATCCACACGCTTACACCGAATTTAAGGATTTTTCTGTATCATTTGTTCAAAAAACAGCCTATTTGAGGCTATACCATCTGCCCAACGGGTTGTTTCAGGCAAGCGATAACCTTTCATACAACATTCCACCCATAGCAATGCGCTATCAAGGCTGATTCTGTGTCCGGTAGAAATATACAACGGATTACAACGTTTTTTACTTCTCCATACCCAACCAATCTGCTCCTCTTTATCAAGCAAAGGTTGGCAACTGCCGGGCTGTTCCCCCAATGGTTCACTTTCACCACATAAACGACGTTTTGCCACACCAATTGTAGGCACATTAGCTAATAAACCAAAATGGCTAGCAACACCTAAACGACGTGGATGAGCGATGCCATGACCGTCCACCATTACTAGATCAGGTTTGTATTTCAACAACTGCCAAGCAGCCATTAATGCAGGATATTCACGGAAAGAGAGTAAACCGGGAATATAAGGCAGCGTAGTTTCAATTCGAGCTATCTGATATTCCACCAGTTCAAGAGCAGGATAAGAAAGAACCGCTATCGCGGCACGGGTAATTGTTCCCTGCCGTTCGAAGCCCACATCAGCACCCGCAATCAATTTAGGTGGGGAAAAATCATCATAACAGATAACCTGTTGAGCCTTTGCTATTTGTTCCTGACGTAATGCTTTCGTATTAATCATATTTTTACTGATGATATTTAGCTGAAAGTTTATGTACCGCTTCGACAAATACCCCCGCGTGTTCCGGCAGTATATCCTGATGGATACCATGACCAAGGTTAAAGACATGACCAGAACCCGTCCCAAAACCTTGCAAAATTGTCGAAACTTCCTGCTCAATCCGCTCTGGAGAGGCGTATAACATGGATGGGTCCATGTTACCCTGCAAAGCGACTTTATTCCCTATACGACGGCGCGCATCGGCAATATCTGTCGTCCAGTCCAAACCAAGCGCATCACAACCGGTTTCAGCCATTGCTTCCAGCCATTGCCCACCACCTTTAGTAAACAGTGTCACTGGCACACGACGACCTTCATTTTCACGGATCAGGCCATCAACAATTTTGTGCATATAATGCAAGGAAAACTCCCGATAATCTCTCCCGGTCAGTACCCCACCCCAAGTATCAAAAACCATCACAGACTGAGCGCCAGCTTTAATCTGAGCATTGAGATAAAGAATAACGCTGTCTGCTAGCTTATCCAGCAACAGATGCATTACAACAGGTTCGGCATACATCATTTTTTTGATTTTAGTGAATGCCTTACTACTGCCACCTTCCACCATATAAGTCGCCAGTGTCCACGGACTACCGGAAAAGCCAATCAAAGGAACCTGACCCGCCAGCGCTTTACGAATCGCGCGTACTGCATCCATCACATAACCCAACTCCATTTCCGGATCAGGCACCGACAGTTTTTCCACATCAGCACGGCTGGAAACAGGAGATTTAAAACGCGGGCCTTCACCTGCTTCAAAATAGAGCCCCAGTCCCATAGCATCAGGAATAGTGAGAATATCAGAGAAGAGAATTGCCGCATCCAGTGGATAACGCTGCAAAGGTTGTAAAGTGACTTCACAAGCGAGCTCAGTGTTTTTACACAAAGCAATAAAATCACCGGCTTTAGCACGAGTAGCCTGATACTCAGGTAAATAGCGGCCAGCCTGGCGCATCATCCAAACAGGGGTAACATCAACGGATTGGCGTAATAAAGCTCGCAAATAACGATCGTTTTTCAGCGCATTCATGACAGGCTCCATCTATATTTATTGGCCGCAACATAATCTGACTACAATGATTGAACGTCATTGTAACATGATAGGTAAATCTCTCCCGTTGAATTGCGCCAAACTGTACATCACGTATTTCGGCATAGAACAACCGTATCTTCAATCAACCGGCGGGCAATAGTATTATGTGGTGGAATCAATGGCAGTTGATCATAATGATACCAATCTGCACTAATCAGCTCTTTCGGATCATGACGGATCTCACCACTGTCATAATCAGCCAGAAATGCCATCATCAATGAATGAGGGAAAGGCCACGGTTGAGAAGCCACATAACGTAAGTTGCGAATTTTAATATTACTCTCTTCCATCACTTCGCGGGCTACCGCTTCTTCAAGTGTTTCACCGACTTCAACAAATCCCGCAAGGACTGTATATATGCCTCTACGATGACGCTGATGTTGAGCCAGCAAAATATAATCATCCCGACGAATACCGACGATAATACAAGGTGCAATCTGCGGATAATAACGTTCATGGCAGTGATGACACAAGCAAGCCCATTCACTGACACTATGGTGCATTTCACTACCGCAATAACCACAATATTGATGAGAGCGATAAAACTCTGCCAATTGCACTCCCCGGCCAGCTAATTGAAACAAGCCACGATCACTTGCAACAATTTGCCGTAAAGAAACCATATTTGAAGCCATTTTCTGACGGATAAGCCAAACTTTTTCGCCCTGCCACTCACCAATAGGCAAGGCTATTTTTCCTTGCAATGACCATTGGACAGCAATTCCAAAAGGTAATTCCCCTTCCGGGAGCCAAATACGATTTTCATAGCTGATAATCCACCAGCCACGTTCTGTTCCTGTAATTTGTTGTTGCATCATCATGACATCATAATTACGATTAATATCTGTATAAATCATACGCTTTCTAGTCAGAAAAACATGCTTTTATTGCTATTGGTCACTACACAGCATTACAAGCATTATTCTCAGTTATCAATGTGCTTTGACTTGAGGAACACAACATCATGCCACAACTGCTTGTAGTGTTTGATCTGGATGACACCTTAATTTCCGGTGATTCCAGCGCTATATGGACAGAATTCTTATGGGAAAAAGGCATCATTACTGATCCAAGTTTTATCGAGGCAGATAAAAAAATGATGGCTGATTACAGCGCAGGCTCATTGGATATGAGTGGTTATCTGGCATTTAGCCTACAAACACTGCATCAAATTCCACAAGAACAAGTTGATCTTTGGCTGACTGAATTTATTAACGAAAAAATCAAACCTCGATTTTATCCGCAAGCCAAAGCTCTTATTACTGAGTATCAACAGCAGCAAGTCCCAGTTATTATCATCTCAGCCACAGTCTCTTTTATTGTGAAAAAGATTGCCATCGAATTAGGTATTCACACTGCTCTGGGCATTGATATGGTGGTGGAAAATGGCTGTTATACCGGCCAAATAGACGGTATTGCGACTTTTCGGGAAGGTAAAGTAAAACGGATAAAACAGTGGCTGGAACAACAAAATAATTATCCTGAAATTATTCGTTTTTACAGTGATTCAATTAATGATCTACCAATGTGTCAGTTTGCCGACGAAGTCATTACGGTTAATGCCGACACCCGTTTAAAAGCCCAAGCACAACAACATGGCTGGCAACAATTAACTTGGTCACTGTAAATACTTTCAATTAGTAATGGGTTTATGGTTTCCATAATCCCATCTATACTACTGTTTACTTTCTTGTCGGAGTGCCTAGCGTAAGCTATTTTGCCGTATTATATTAATTAACCCGAATTCTGTTTAAGCCGTCACTGAAAAATCGTCTTCCGAATAGAAAACTTTCAGTGATGGCTTCTTCCATTTAAGGCAATAAGCAATCAAACCGCCTAAAACGG
>NZ_JBHFKV010000090.1:0-8051 GCF_042879355.1 Photorhabdus sp. RM71S
TGCTATAGCGCTCCATTGAGATAAACGCAGCGGCAACGGCTTCACCTACAAATACCGCGTCAAGATCACTCAGTCCATCAGGTACCATTTGCGACAGAATAGTAATAAGTGTCAATCGTGCCTGTTCTTGGGATTCTGGAGATAGTTTGTCAAAGTTCATACCCGACCTCTCGACGGTAATAAAGAAAAAGGCCACGCTATGCGCAGCCTGGAATTGGTGCCGACTGCAACAAGGTTGGAGTGTTGAAAAGTTGCGGCGGCGAAAATGAAAAAGCCCCGCAACTAGGCGAGGCTATATATTGAATTCATACTTTTGGGGTTTTAACGACCGGTTTGCGTTTCATACACCTCAACGCGCATGTTGCAAACAATCTTCATCTGGCTCATACCCCATGACTACCCGGGGAGCATCGCGCTCTAAGCGCTCAGCCTGCTTCCAATTAATACCAAATTGTTCCATTGGAGTTTTACCATCTGCAAAAAGTCCAGAAATGATCTCTTCAGCCATTTCTTCTATTCGCTGCATTGAGTATGACATAATATCCCCTCGGATACGGCTCTTTCTTAAGAAAAGACACACCCTTATATGTCAGTATTTGAAATTTACTTGACAAAAAACCACTCTATCTTTGAGTGGTGTCACATGTTTCTACGCCTGTTTAATATGCGATATAAGCTAAGTTATTTCAACTTATTTGTTCATGATTGTTCACTTTTAAGCGTAAGAACCATCGCTGGCGTGCCCCTGTTGTAGTCCTCATCATATCTAAACCCGCTTTCCAGGTAATATTTCTTCACGCCTTCCAGCGGTGATACAATTGCTAACTTATCCACAGAATACCCTATTTTTTTCAAAAAGATACCATAAGCAGAGTATGAATCTAATGCCAAACCCAACATTTGATTCTTTAAATCCGCATGAGCATCCTTTCTTTTTTCCATCCAGCTTATTTCAACAGATGAACACTGATCATTATACCCACCAAAAGCATAACCAACAGGCTGCCCCCTATAATAAACAACTAATTTTATTGGGTGATCATAGGAATAACTGGTGAATACGGTCGATTTCAGCGAAGGAACCCACGTGAAGTACCCTGAACTCTTTACAGCATCTAGATCTTGGAGGGCTTGTTCACTCGGATATTCTAATTTTAATGAGGGTTCTGGGTATTTAGATTTCAGGCGGTCTTGAACACTCTTGAAGACAGCAGATTGGTAATCTTCAAACACTATCAACACTCCAATATATTGATAATTATTGTTACCGATCATACAACATTTTGATATCGTGTCACATCTTAAATTCATGTATCAGAAGAAAAGTTATCCACAGTTAATACATCAATCATGGGATAAATATACTGTCAGAATCTAATCAAGTATAAAAGCCGTATTCGCGCAGTAATATGCCACACCAGCCATTAGACAGACTGAAAATTTTATCTGAGAACGGGGGTGTGGGCTTGATATATGAAAAAACCCCGTGAGTACGAGGCTTGGGATTCTTTAGTGAGCATAGCTACAATTCCCCACTATCGATAGACAATAAACCAATTGCGGACAAAATGCAAATTGTCGATATGTTTTTTATTGTGTCACTTTGCTAAATTCAGATGCAGCTCTGCTTTCCTCGATATCACATTTCGCCACCAGCTTTTCATAGAATGGCTTCCAGTTCCTTCTCCATGTCCTTTCGTTTAAATCTGGCAATAGGGCCTTAATAGCTGCATATGCCACTGAGGATGGCACCCGGCTATAGCCACGACCAGAGCAACGCTCACAGATTTTAATTACTGGCGCACCAGCGGCTTTCGTTGCTTCACGATCAACGACTTTCCCGGTACCGTTACAACGACAACGGCTGGATATTACCCCTTTGCCATTACAAGGAGAGCAAAGTTCATCTACACGCTCCGTTTCTACGCGTTGCTCTATTACATCCTTATATCCCGCATATTTAATCACATCACGCTGAACGGATATTAACCCGCGTCCATTGCAATGTGAGCATGTGCTGGTTGTGGCGGCTGATCGGGAATATTCTTCAAAAGCCATTTTTGCCAAGATCACCAGGCATTTTCCTAACTGGCGCCCACTCGCTTTGGTAATAAGTTTGGGTACCTGACGTCTGGCATACAAAGTCAACTGTTCAACGGTTCGTATGGTATCTTCATTGCTGACGCCGTGTTTACCTAAGAACGCCGCCATTCCAAAAGTGGCTTTAGATTCAGCCATGCCTAACGCCGCCATGATATCAGTACCCGTGATCCGGTCTGTTGACGTGCATTTAGACGAATGATTGATTGCCAGTCCTTTCGGGCTGAAATGTTTTAGTGCTGATTCGAGTTTCATTATTCCGCCCACTTCTTAAAAGACAGTTCACGCACTTCATCACCGTTAACAAGTACGTCATTGAAATCACCATGATCAGGCCAGCGAATACTGACCGTTTCTAAATCATTTTTAGCAATGAGATTGCCCCTGGCACACTCAAAAGCGGCCGCGTGTCCGGTCGCTGAATACAGGTCCATATCAGCGAAAATAATTAAGTGTTTAACCCCTCTCGGTACCCGGAATTTCCCCATAAATCCCGCATTCATAGTCGGCCAGGTGTTGCAACCGTATATCTGTTTGCATGAGAGTGCGGTTTCTATGCCTTCTGTGATCCCCAGCGTTGATGAAACGGGAAACATGCGGATAGCCACAGAGCCGGTGTGCTTTAAATAATCATCAGACTGTAGGGAATACGTTTTTTTGGCGATATCCATATTGGCTTTTTTATCACCCTCTAATAGCGTCCGGTGCAGGTAACAAAGCGCACCTCTATCATCCGTCGCCAGAGAATACATGGCCTGAAACGCTTTCATTCCTACGGGTTGATGATGGCAATACCTGATTTGTTCGACGGGTAAACAGTGAATCCCCCGGTTGCGTAAATAACTTTCGGCTGACGTTCCGCGCAGATTCACCAGCGTGGCATACTTCCTAATCACCCTGTCACGAAATAGTGACCGGTCATCTTTATTGATGGAGTCTTGAGCGCTTTCGGGCTGATAGGCATACGTATTGCCAATAATTTCATCAACTTCTTTTGCTTGAGTTTTAAAGTCTTTCTTCTGAGTCAACCGGAGCAGTGTCCAGCCATCACCTGAATTACCACAGCTACAAATAAAGGTTCCCCGTCCGCCTTGATCATCACAGCGATACTTGCCCTTCCGTCCACATATCGGACACTTGCCTTTGTAGTGCTTTTTTCCTGTGATGGGGGGCAAACCGTAATGCTCAAAAACTATCGACCATTTTCCGATAACGGCATCCGTTGTTTTCATAAACTACCTCCCTGCGTGGCTGAACTGAGTTGTTTTTTCTCCTGGCTTTTTGCCCAAGCAATCAGTTTCCATTTGATGAAATTATGAACTTCCGGGGTTAGTTCTACGGGGTAATCATCTAAGCCGTTCGGCCACTCACTGAACTTGCTTTTAAATGTGTGAAAACACCAGCCATCAGAGATGGGCTTCCCTTGGTTGGCACGCTGACGCTGGTAATATTTGATTTGTGACCACCAGCTTTGTTTTTCTTTCTTACTGTAAGTACGGTCCTTGCCGCTGAGCTTTTTCAGTCCACGCGAGCGATCCACTTCAACATCTTCACCGCTTAAGGGCTTAAACCCACACTTAGGGCAAACATAGACGCCCGCTGGTTTCATGTAATGACAGTCAGGGCATTCCTTCGGGAGCTTTTCAGCTTTATCGCTGTCAGTGCGACGAGAGGCCTCTTTCATCCCGTCGTTTTTAGATGGCAGCTCGTCATATTCGATATCATCGGGATAACCAAGTCGATGAACCGTACCGGAGTGATCCAGAATGATGCACCGATCTTTGCCTTTAGCGGTACGCAGACCTCTGCCGATTGACTGGAGCCAGCGTATTTCTGACTTAGTAGGCCGGGCGTAGATGATGCATCGAACGTCACTGTCAAAACCCGCGACCAGTACGCCCACATTGACGATGATTTTTGTTGCGCCCTGCTCAAAGCGATGGATGATAAGCTGACGTTCTTCATGAGGCGTGCTGGCGGTCATCACTTCCGCATTCACCCCGGCACGATTGAATTCGACAGTGATAAAGTTGGCGTGACTGACATTGACGCAAAAGCAAATTGTAGGCTGGTTCTCACCCAGCTTGAGCCAGCTACTCACCACATCCCCCACCAAATTAGCCCCACACATAATTTCCGCTATTTCATCTTCCTTGTAGTCACTGCCGTACTCCTTGCTTGAGGAGAACCTCACGCCTGACAGGTCAGGCTTAGTGGGGGCGTAAAACTCATACGCGCTCAGGTCGCCACGCTGGATTAATTCTTT
Source organism: Photorhabdus sp. RM71S (assembly GCF_042879355.1). Lineage (NCBI taxonomy): Bacteria > Pseudomonadati > Pseudomonadota > Gammaproteobacteria > Enterobacterales > Morganellaceae > Photorhabdus > Photorhabdus sp. RM71S. The sequence continues at coordinate 4,367 of NZ_JBHFKV010000090.1, forward strand.
TATCGTGGTGGGCTTTATCAGTTTCTGGTAGTAGTGGCCCAGGAACGGTGAGAAAGGGGTGCCCGATAATCCGATAACCTTGCAATCTGTTTCTGAGGTCAGCCATGTGATGGCTTCTAGTATCTTTTTGCGTTTCAGGTGTGCCTCATCAATCACCAGCAGACTAATGTTTTCGGGGAAGTCACGGCGTATCAGTGTGTCAGCCGAGGCGATTTGAATCAGCTTTGACGGGTCTTGGTTAGGGTGATTACGCCAGATATATGCGATTTCATCCTCCGGTAATCCATACTCGATAAAGCGCTGCGCAGTCTGATTGATCAACACGGTAAACGGGCAGATCATCATGACTTTTTTGTTTTTTGATACAAATCCGTCAACAATGAATGCTGACAGGGCGGTCTTCCCCGCCCCTGTGGGAGCATAAACAAGAAAGCTGCTGTACTTTTTCCATTCAGCCCTTAAAAGATTTAACCCTCTTTCCTGTGCGAAATTTGGCTTAATTTCCAGCATAAGCACCTCTCGCATGCAGTTTTTGAGTTAAAGCAATCTCTGGACTAACAAATTGCAATCTGTAACTAAGAGTGGTTGGATTGACATTATGTTTTCTTGCCATTTCTGTCAGAGGAAGAGTTTCCCCAAATGCAGTAATCCAGCGAGTCTGACGCTTGTTTGCATTTTGAATCTTGATTGTGGTCCAGCGGCAGTTTTCTGGGTAATAACCTTTGTTCACATCAATGCGATCAATTGAGTGGCTTTTGCTTGGCTTGAACCCCATATCACGAATGAAGTTATTAAATGACTTAAGCCATTCATCACACATCGCGATACCCCGCCCACCATAATTTTTATACTCTGGGTTATTCTCGTTATAGCAGCGCTGTTTGATTGCCAGCCAGCAATCATACTCTGATGGTCGTTTTCCATTTTTCAAATATCCATGCTCAGTGATCCTTTCCATCATGTAACAACCACATGATGTTGATACCTCTTTAATAAGCAGAACCGCTGTTGTTTCATGTAAATTTCCGCATTCACATTCACAAAGCCATAAATTCTGACGACCCTTTTTGCCTGAAATTTTAATTGCAGTGAGTCTATTGAATTTCTGCCCAGTCAAATCATGAGGTCTTCCTCTGGTTACCCCCCTGCGAGCTGCTTCTGTTTTTCTGCTCATGCTTACAGCCTGTTTAATTTCACGATCTACCGTGTCATAATCGGCTACGGAAATTTGTTTGCTTATGATTTCCTCCGCAAGAGCCGATACGGTTCCACCCGTCAAAGTCTTACCGTTCGGCTTCTTGCCCCCTCTTGCACTTCCATTCTTACTTAACATTGATACCCCCATTTGAATGACTCCCATTGCCAGAGAACAAGCCTTTTTATTTTTCCCATTTAGACGTCTGGACGTATTTCGGCTTTTATCCCCTTACAGTGATCTTCTATAAGATCGGAGTTGTTTTTCCTTGGCTGTGCCTTCCCTAACACCCCTTTCAAAGATCACCCCCCTTACCCCCCTAGAAAGTTTTCCCCTCTTCCTCAAACCATCCAGACGTTTAGACGTCCAAGCATCCAAATAACCTTTCAACCTCTTTTCTCCTTCACTGGCTGCGGCTTCTCGGTATAACCCTGACTCGCTCTGGCATACTTCCTGACAAATTCCCGCAGCCGGATATTTGCCGCCCGCCTCGCCGCGTTATCTTTCCGATATGAAACCGGTTCCTCATCCCATGCAATTTGATAAACCTCGGCATACTTCACCGTGATTTTTGCCCGTGTAGCCGGATCAAGACTCAGTAACATCTCCTGTATCCACTTGCCGTCATCAGGAAAATATTGAGATGGCATTGATACCTGAGCGTAGGAATTAGGGAACATGGTTAATAATTTCCGGGCGGTGGAAATATTTTCACTAGATCCGGTCGCAACTCATGCGCTTGGACCTCACCATTTGTAAGGTTCACAATGTCAGGAACAGATGAAACAGAAACGCGCTTCTTTCCATTCAACCAAGCACTAACTAGTGATTGTTGGCGCCCTAATGCCTTAGCAAGTATCGTTTGATTACCTACAATTTTTATCGCCTTTTCTATCGCAAGATTTCTCATACCTCACCCTCTCATTAACCCTATAGTGATAATAATATCACCAAAAGAGAAAATAAATCACCTTAGTGTTTTTTTTGCAAAAATATCACTTTAGAGATAGAATTAACAAAACTTATTGAAGAGGTAGGTATGACATTTGCAAAAAGATTAAAAGAGGCAATGAGGAAAAGAGACTTCACGCAGTCCTCCCTTGCCAAAGAAGTAGAGATGGCTCAGTCCATGATTTGGAAATTAACCACAGGAAAGGCACAGAGTACTACTAGAATTGTTGATTTAGCCAGGGTTCTCGGTGTGCGTCCAGAGTGGCTCAGTGATGGTAGTGGCCCTATGTATCCAGACAACTCACCTGCTTCAGTGGTGGTAAAGTGTGCTAAATCATTTCCTGTAAAAATCTATGATGCCAATAGTGATACAGGAGATACGATTATGATTCCGGGATTCTTTGAATCATCTGACACATATAGAGCGTATAGAATCACTCAAAATACTGGCTGCGCAGAAGCCACGGAAGGTTCTTTAATTGTAATTGATAGTTCAGAAAAGGCAGCTAATGATGATTTGGTATATGTGCGCATAGGAGAAAACTACTCTGTATATCGTTTTGTACAAGGTGGTGCTTTTGGCTTTCTATCAGTTGATGACACCAGAGTACCATTAACTCCTATCAACTCTGACGTTGAACTAGTGGGTGTTATTGTGTACCTGTTCCGAGATATGAAGCGAAGACGATAACAATCCCGTTCAATTTCGATTGCTGTAGCATAAGTCCCCGGGTGCGTTCGAAATAGTTCTGACATTCTTTCCTCTTAAGATACTGTTTAGATGTACAGTATCTTAATACTTGACTAAATCATTGCAATTATCAAGGTAAAAAAACATTTTTTTGTTTTTTAACAAAAATCTCTTTTACTTCAATACCATAAAACAAAAAATAATTTTTTATCACTATAGGTCTAGATTAATTAGAACTATAGTGATAGATTTAAAACTACCAAAGTGATAAATTCAATCACCAAGAGAAGCCGAAGTAGCTAAATGGCAGGACAACAATAAACACACTGACACTGAGGTATGATTATTATGCTCAAAAAGACTTTCACCTCCGCAGCTATAAAACGCTCCAACACAGGGCAAAAACTACCGGTTAAAGTTAATTCGGAGGTACGCAAACCAACTATTTTAGACGATGCAAAATACCGCTCAGGTTTGGCCTGTTCTCTTTACGAGGTCATTATGGATACCGCTGATAAAGAAAAGTGTTCAAGTACCCTAACCGATCTAATTGCTCTTGCATGTGATATTAACTATGAAATTAATCGTTCCCTTGAATCAGTTTTAACTAGCAGGGGTGAAGAATGAATAGTAACTCTCTAAATAAACAACACAATACTTCTTACATTAATTTTGAAATAGAGGATGCGCTCGAAAAAATCGAAGCACTAGCAGAGGCGGCAATTTACCTTTATGGGAATAAAGAAGAGGAAATGCTGAGCCGTGAAATTATAGATGTTATTCATTCAGTTGCCAGTGAAGCACTAAAAAAGGGAGGCTGTTATGTTTGATTTAGAGACCGCTATGTT
>NZ_JBHFKV010000091.1:0-7363 GCF_042879355.1 Photorhabdus sp. RM71S
GGCAATGTAACCCAGATAGCCTTTCCAGTTCTCCAGAGTAAACGGCCTCTGGTGCTTGGTCTGGTATTCCTTGTTAGCTCGTTGCCAGAACGTGCGCATCTTGGATTTTCTGGCGTCTCGCAGGACAGTAACCTTAGCCATCTCCGGCAGAATTTCATGATAGGCGTCGATCATGGCCTGGTAGGGAACCGGTATAGTCTTTTTAGACTGAGATTTCTTGACAGACTGAGGCGGGTTGTTTTCATCAGAAAACTCACCAACTACATCGTTAGATGTAGTTATATATTCTTGTTCTAATAACTTCTTACTCTGTTTGACCTGATTTGTTACCAACTTTGTTACCTGACTTCGCTCTAAAGCCGCGTCATCACTGGGTTTGTTTGTTACCTGATTAGTGACCTCGTTTGTTACCTCAAAATCACCCTGATAATCAGCGTAATTTGTGATGGTGATCACTGTCCCATACCGGTTACCACTGAACGTTAACATCCCCTCAGAAGAAAAGAATTCCAACATGTCTCTAACCTGTTTCTGTGTCTTCTCATTGCCTTTAGAATCTCTGAGCTTTCTGGCTAGAATGGGGATTTTTGTCACCAACTGACCAGGCCCTAAATCCCACTGAACGCCGCTAAATTCAACACTGCGGGGCTTGTATTGAGCCATCCCAATCAATCGAACCCACAAGGCCAATTTAGCCGTATCATTAGCCCATTCCGTGGACAGAAGACTCCTGAACAGTGCGAAATGCCCCTGTTTTTGGTTTTCCATCCGTGTGCTCCTTGAAGTCTTTCTCGCTCCAAAGTCAGCGTATGCAACGTTACTCATGGCTTTTCTTCCCTTTCAGCAGTTCTTCGCGATGTTCCAACCTCAATTGAGCATCGTCCAGTGCTTCCCGAAGTTTCTTTGCTCCTTGCTCCGTGACCGAGCGAACAGCCCGATCACGCATGATGTTTTTATGCACAGCGCTGTAATTAACTTTTTGTTTCATGTATAATTACCTCATATCTAGCTGTAATTGACAGGCCTCATCCGTGGCAGGTAATGAGGCTTTTCTCTTTATCTTCCCTTTTCTTTCCAATGCTTGGATCAGCATTTCGGCATGTTCACCTTCTATGACAACTACAGGCTTATGATCAGGGAGTTGATACGCCCATTCAGGTAAACCATATTTCGCTACCAATTGACTGGCTAATTTAGCAATACGGCCCTTGTCTCTGCTGGATGTTGAAGGATGAATCCCTATTGATTGAGCAAATTGATTATTTCCTGTTTCCAAAATGCATCGAAGCCAAAAACTTTCTAGCGCCTCTGGCTTACAAGTGATTTTGATACTTTTTGCGATATCCATATGTTAAATTTCCTTAAGTTAAAATTAAATTTATAACCCTCAATAGGGTTACGCTCCCCGTTTACAGGGAATCCCCACACTGGCGGGGAATCTACACCTGGATCGGCATAGATGGGGCGGATTGTTAAAGAGCGGTCTTGTTGTTATACGAATTAGTTTGGATTTCCATATAACAGCCAAGATGGATCACACTTCAATACATTAGCGATCTCAAATATGAAACGAGGACGTTTAGTGATACCAGCTTCTATCAACTGTATAGATTGTTGCGTCATCCCTACCCTTCCTGCCAAATCAGATTGTGTCATGTTCATCTCTGAACGTTTCCGTTTGAGTCGCTCTGATAATGTTTCCATACTACCTCCTTGACAAAATTTCTTGTATTAAAATACAAATTAGATTGTTTGTCAAATACAGGTTTTCTTGTGAAAATTAAGGGGTGTAAATGAGGCAATGAATACATGACGATCGCAGAACGAGTAAAAATTAGACGAATCGAACTAGACTTAACTCAAACTGAGCTGGCTGATTTGATCGGAACAAAACAACAGTCAATAGAACAACTAGAAAGAGGGAAAACAAAAAGACCGCGTTTTCTCCCTGAACTTGCTGTCGCCTTACAATGTTCTGTAAGTTATCTACTTTATGGCACGGAAGATCAAAAAGAAGAAATAGAATATGCTGGAAAGCCTAAAAACGGATTAGTTAGAGTAATTGGAGAGGCCATTCTCGGTATTGACGGTGCCGTAGACATGGTTGAATTCCATGCTGGATGGCTACGCATTTGTAGTACTGATCATGATGCATATGGATTAAAAGTTAAGGGAGATAGCATGTGGCCCCGCATACAGTCTGGTGAATTTGTTGTTATTGAGCCGAATACTCCAGTGCATCCCGGTGATGAAGTTTTTGTTAGAACACGTAATGGACATAACATGATAAAAATCATGAATATAACACGAAATGGTGATTATCAGTTTTCAAGCATAAATAGTGATCATCGTCCAATCACAATTCCCAAGCATGATGTAAAAATGATTCATTATGTATCGGCTATTATAAAAAATACACGCTACATTGATGATGACGAAATTAGTTAATTCGATATGATTAAATTTATTTATTATCAATATGTTATGTTAAATTGTAGGAGAATTAATGTCTTCAATGTATGAAAATTTTGAATTCATTACCGCTGAAATACTAAGTGAGTATTTTGATTCAAAAGGAGTTACTCCACATTGCATGCAATGTGGTCATGCATCTCTTAGCGTTCCACAAGTTAGTGCAGGATGCAATATGCCAATAAACATGAAACTTGGTACTTATGTTAATGTGTTTAAGGCAGAAAGCATCTATCACGAAAGTGCAAATAATTTTTATATTCTAGTTGTTTGTAAAAAATGTGGAAATACTATGACTATAGATGCTGTTCAGGTTCTTGAGTGGATAAAGCAAAAATATCCCGCTATTATTGAGGAAGATGGTGATGAGTGAACCGAAAAATAATGTAATTCCGTTTAGGGGTGATTTACCAACTTTCAACTCTGGCGGTAATGGTGGTGATGGAGGTAGCGATATGTTCGAAGCTAGAGTGAAAAAACTTGAAGATGATCTGAACCTCATCAAAACCGACCTCGCAGTTATGAAAGCTAACTATGCAACAAAGGAAGATATTGCATCTGTGAGAATTGAGGTGCACCAGTCTATTGCAACTCAAACTAAATGGATTGCAGCTACAATGTTAGGGATAACTGGACTAGCAATTGGTATTGCAAAGCTTATCTTCTAAAGACACATATCATCTACTACCACCCTAATCGGGTGGCTTTTCTCTTCCATAAATATCAATAATTTCATTTAAAATCAGCAATATAATAGAAAGATCTTAATACCCCACTTTCAAGCCAATTTCCCATCTAGAAAACTTTTCTTGAAATTAAATTTATATATAAAACAATGAAATACAAATATAACAACAATATTTACAAACTTTCTTGTTTACAAATATACAATGTTTCTTGTATTATCCATCACATCAAAGGCACACAGCGAACAGGCAAGGAAAGCCCACGAAGTAGCCGCTACCGGCGTATGAAAAGGTAGATGATTCGCAAGTGCTAAGAAACAGACGCAACAAACAACGAGGAAATCAAAATGAGCAGATTAACTACTTACACAGACAACTTCACTGGCAAAAAATATCACGTTAAACATCTTACTGTTACTCAATTCAAAGGTAACGTTGAAACTGGTGATGTAATTTTCAAAAACTATGACGAACTGAATAGTTGGTTACGCATGATGGGATTCAAGAAGTAACTTTAAGCCCCGCAGAGGGGCCTTAAATACCAGTCTTTTTACTTACAGAGAACTGATATTTAGGAAAAGTAACTACAGTGAAGTTCTCACTCTTAAAATGAATGCCCCGCCCGTGTGGGGAGTCCCTACCCAAAGTGATTTTTGGGGCGTGGTTAGCAGAGTCTAAGGATAGACATAGTGAGTCGCTGTAGTTTGAGCTCCTCATTAAGAGGGCCACAAATTTTTAAACAGCCTCCCGGTTCATTAACCGCGCCCCAAAAATTACTCATCAAGGGGAAATAAATGGAAAATATCACTATTTTACCGACTAGTGGTCGTTTGAATTCAAAGATGCGTCGCTATATAGCACGTGGCAACTTGATCACTCGCAACCGCTTAGAAGAACACATTCGCCAGTCTGAAATAAAAGCTCTTGAGAATATCATCGATAAAGCTTTTGGCGTAGAAACCGAGCCGCGTAAAGTATTAACTCTTAAGCGCAAGCCAGAAAACGATAGCGCAAATGTCATAGCCGGTCTAATCACTCAAGTTAAAGACAGCGAAGAGCCGCAAGAGCCAACACCAAGTTTTGATAACTGTTACTTACCAAATGTGCATCTTTATTCTGTTAATGGTAAAAATAGTAAAAACATTACAGCGAGAGTGTGAATATGGAAATAGTCAAATCAAATCGAGTCATTATTAAGTATCGCACTGCGGACCAAGTTTCATGTGTATCAAATGAATTAGCGGGTTGTTTTATGTATTTCGCTGATGCACGAGATGCAATTGATACTGGCTTATTTTGTCAGAAGCTAGTTTCTAATTATTATTCCGGTGATGATCGACAAGACTTTCTCGGCAAACCATTTGTAATTAAAAACAGAGATGAACTCACGCCAGATGAGAGCAGTATTGCCAATTAACTAATTTCAGCTCATTTCCGAGCGGGCTGTGGTGAGTTAATAATAGGAGGCAACATGAATGATTTAGAGTATTGGAGTGACTGTATTTCTTATGGCGCTGATGATTGCAATTTGGTTTTAACACAAGACCAAGTTAAATCATTAGCTGAATCTGTCATGCAGGGTCACGAGTGTTACGGAATGTCATTTTATTCACCGCCGTCAAACGAACGTTACGCAGAAATAGAAAGGGAATGGAAATTAAAATTTGATAAATTACAAAATGAATTTGATGCATATATAAATAATGCAGAGACCGCCGTTAGAATTGCATTGCGACAACATCGAGATACGAAAATCTCAATCGATAAAGACGGGGAGGTTTTTAGATGTAATGGACGCTCTGAACAAATTCAATAATCAGCATTACTTCGCCATACCGGGAAAATAATAGGGAAATATCAGCAAGGATGCTATTTATTAAATATGAGAGTTGAACAATGAACACGAAAATGAAATTTGCAACTGAGTGTAAAGCTGAACAAGCTCGCTATTTATCTGAAGCCAAAATATTTCGTCGCGGTTCTGAAATGCGCAAAATGTATGTTTCTCTTGCATGGAGAAATAGAAATAATGCGCGGCAATGGACTAGTCTTTAATTAATTAGCAGGGATGCTCTTTATTTATCAAATAGAAGGTAAATAATGCAATGGTAACAATACAAAACTATTATGATTTAGAAATATTATGTAAAAATGTAAAAATTACTTCACATGGAGCAGAAGAGATCTCAGTTGAAGTGTCTGGAGTAAATGACAAGGGTTTATATAGAATAATCAATGAATTCTATCCGGAAGATATATTAGAGATGATTGATGAAGAATCCATTGTTGATTATTTAAAAGAGTACGGTTACGAAGTCATTAAGCAGGAGGAAGAATAATATGGCCGCGCATGTACACGCTGAATTAATGCTGCAATATGCTCAAGATGCTTTGAGAACTAATAAGCCGTGGTTGTTATGGCAAACGGGTAACGGTGATGACTGGTATGACTTGAATGATCATCCGATCTGGAATAAATATTATGAATATCGTCGCAAGCCGGAAACGGAAATGATCACCGTTGGCAAAGTGAGTTTTCCAAAGCCCGTCGATTATGAGCTAAAGGATGGGCAAGAGTATTGGGTTGCGGGACCAAGTATTTTTCAGAGATTCTGGGGCGGTCATAACCTCGAGAAAGAAAAATTAGAATACGGCTTTATTCATTTAACAGAAGAGGCCGCTGAGCAGCATCGAGACGCATTAATTAAAATAAACCGGGGTGAATTTTAGTAATATGGAGTAAAGGCCAGTGGACGGCTCAGGGGTATATCATGAAAATCAACAAACAACTTTTTGAGTTAGCTCAATGTGAAGCTTATATAGCAAAACAATTAATGAGCGAAATAAACTGGTTTATAGCAATGCAATATTTGAGGCTATCATATGAATATGATTAAAGAGTGGCTCTTCGCTATGTTATTTCCCGCTTATTTAATTCTATTTACGACGTTAATTTTAATTTTTCTGAGATAAAAACATGAAAACTCGTGGACAAATAGCTGATGAGAGATTATTGGCTTATGAAAAGATATTATTCAAAAATTCTTCGGAAGAAGAAATCATTGAACAAAAAATTGAAAGCAAGAGAGATGAGTTAACTTTAGAATCGCTCAAAAAAGTTATCAGAGATGCTCGAATCTGCGGATTCATATTGAGTAACGATGATTTGAATGGACTTGCTGACTCTGATTTCATTGACGAATATTTTTATGACGCTCAAACGGAAATATTGAAATCAATCTCAATGATTGAACGTTATCTTGAATTGAGTCAAGCACAAGACCCAACGGAACTTGAATTAGATAATACCAGCGGATGGTTTAATTGGGAGGCAAACAATGAAACCCGGCATTTATTATGACATATCGAATGAAGATTATCATCTTGGACCCGGAGTCAGTAAATCACAGTTGGATGTGATCGCAAAAGAGGCGGCGCTTTTATTGTGGGACAAGGACGCTCCCGAAGATGAAGAGAAAAAGGATGCGCTTAATATGGGAACGGCTCTTCATTGTTTATTGTTAGAACCCGACGAGTTCAATAATCGATTTATCGAAGCACCGAAGTTTAATCGTCGAACTAACGCAGGGAAAGAAGAGGAAAAGGAATTCATAAATGAATGCGAAAAAACAGGGAAAATCGTAATGGACTATGAACAGCATCGGAAGCTGAAAATTATGCGTGATAGCGTCATGGCTCATCCGGGAGCCAGGCTTCTTTTGGAAGCAGATGGATATTGTGAATCATCAATTTACTGGAATGACGCAGAAACAGAGGAGTTATGCAGGATTAGGCCGGATAAGCTAATACTCGACAAAGATATCATTCTTGATGTTAAAAAAGTTTCAGATATCGATAGATTTCCCACTCATATCGAAGAATTCCGCTATCACGTACAAGATGCAATGTATAGCGAAGGATATCGACAATACACGAATGGAACGATCCCTACTTTTTGTTTTCTTGCAGTTAGTGAGTCTATCGACTGCGGTAAATATCCTGTTCGCTTGTTTGTATTAGATCAATACGACAGGGAAGTTGGTTTCAATCTATTTCGAAGAGATTTAGATGTATATCACAAATGCCACTCAACGGGTAACTGGGGGCTGGGATTTGAAAAAATTCAACGCCCAATCTGGGCGAGGAGAAGAGATGAATAATAGTGTTATTAACCCGTTTAGCTCAAGTGCGCAACATGCGCAACA
>NZ_JBHFKV010000092.1:0-7010 GCF_042879355.1 Photorhabdus sp. RM71S
GGCATGTTCTTTAACAGGGCGGGAAAAAGCGGTGGAGAAAAAGGCTGCTAAATCAAGGGGAAAAGTCCGCTAACCTGTATGATGGCGTCGGGATAGTGCCGAAGATCCGATCGGGCTATTTGGTGGTGAGAATACCTATCGCTATGTGCAAAATCCCACCGGATGGGTTGACCCATTAGGTCTAAGTAGCACGGTATTGAATTCGCGTATTGGCGGCTTTGTCGGTGATGGATTAGAAGCTCACCACTTAATACCCGAAGAAATTTGGAAGAAAAATCAAAGTTTCTTTGATGCTTTAGGCATGGATATGGACGGTAAAGGAAACGGTAGATTAATGGCTGGTAGTGAATCTAAAAGAGTTCAATTAAATGATGCTCTTTATCATAGAGGCTCTCACCCTCAATATTCTTCATATGCAAGTAGCCGCGTTGAAAAAATTAAATATAAATGGAAGCCTGGTATCAATGATGATGCCACTATAAAAAGAGTAGAAAAATTACAAAGTAAATTAAATGCAAAAATAAGAGAAGGTGATGTTCCTAGAAGTAAAACTAAATGTAGTAAAATAGGATGATATTAATATGAACGATTTGAAATATAGAAAGCTATCAAATGAAGAAAGCCAAGAAATAAAAAAACTAGGTGATTTAGCAGCGTCTAAACTTAATTTGGAAGAGATAAGTAACTATGAATTGACATTGAATAATATAAGAAGTTATTTGGATGATATACGTTCGTTAAACAAAGAGGAAGTAACATCGTTGGCTTATGAATTTGGCTCTCTTTATGGGGATCTAATTGCTAAAAAATATCACTGGAGTTGGTATTTTATTGAGCAAGAAAGTGAAGATATCCAATTGTATTGTGTTGCTTCACCAGATAGACTTTTTTGTTGTCCAGTACATGATTATTTTTATCAAATTATTAGTAAGGATAAAAATAACAACTCAAAATTATTGTTTAATATGCTTTCTGGGCTAGATAAAAATAGAAGTACAGGTGCGTTTACTTTTCTCACTTAATAAGGAAAATAAGAATTTGTATTTATTAAATTGAAAATATATATTTCATAATGTGAGAGTTATCATGAAATTTACAGATAAAATGATAACTTATAATAAAAAAGGCCGGAAAGATCCCACGCGATCTTTCCGGCTTTGTTATTTCTATGCTTGAAATAAATATTTTACAAGTTGATATTATATATCAACTATATAAATTAAAATCACAAAAATATAAAACAAATAAGAAGATAAATAAAGAAATAATACAGAAAAATATAAAACTTATGGTAAATATATACATAGGGTATATTTTAACTATTTTATTCTGCTTTCTCCCTGAAACAGTAAAAAACCGGGATCGCTTCCGGCTGGAGTTACAATAAAAGCTGAAGGTTCAGGTGGTTTCTTTACACATGTAACTGTCCTTAATCCCCCAGGAATGTAAACTATGAGCATATTTAATTTAAAAACTATATTGCCTCCTCCTGTATCTCCGAATGAAGCAGGTCAAAAGGAGAAATGGCCATTGACAGATAATAACTACCATTTTCCTAATGATTTCATTGAGTTCATAAATTGCTATGGAACAGGAAGAATAGCTAACTTTATTAATATATTTAATCCATTTAGTGAAAATGATGATCTAAATTTCTTCAATCAGAAGGATTTGATTATTGAGGATTTTAATTATTTAATTGAGGATGATAAAGATTATTATCGGTTTTCTCTTTATCCTAATAAAAATGGATTACTTCCAATAGGAGTGACTGATAATGGTGATTATATATTTTGGGTTATATCACCAATGGATAACAGTGATTCATGGAAAATAGCAATTATTGCCTCAAGATCTCCAGAAGTCGAATATAGGCAAGAAGATCTAACATCTTTTTTAGAAGGTGTTTTGTCCAAGAAAATAAAATGCATGTCATTCCCTGATAATTTCCTACCTAATAATATAGCATTTGAAAGCATTTAAAAAAATAAGCCGGAAAGATCCGCCGCGATCTTTCCGGCTTTGTTATTTTATGCTTAAAATAAATATTTTACAGGGTTGACTTTATATATTAACTATATAAATTAAAAGCAAAAAAATATAAAATAAATAAGAAGATAAAAAAAGAAATAATACAGAAAAATATAAAACTCATGGTAAATATATACATAGACTATATTTTAGCTATTTTATTCTGTTTTCTCCCTGAAACAGTAAAAAGCCGGAATCGCTTCCGGCCGGCTTCTTTCTTACCGTGGTGAATACCCGTGATACGCCAATGCAGACTGGAGCCGCCCTATCGCGGCCTTGATAACCCAGGCTTCCGTATCATCAACCGCACAGGCACGTATCTCCGCCCAGTTCAGCCGCTTAGCCAATTGGGCCAAGGCCAGCGCTTCAATGTGAGTTAACTGAATGTCCTGTAAATGTTCAATCGCTATCGTCATCTCATGCTCTCCCCTTAACCCACAAAACCGGTTATCAGTGCCCGCATCTGCTGCTTAATCTCCCGCAGTTGGGCCTGTTGTCGCTGGTACTGCTGATGCTGTTGTTGCGTGGCCTCACTGTCAGGAATGAGCACCAGACAGCCATCCATCACCTTCACCGTAATCTGGCCGCCCGTATTAAACCCCGCCTGTCTAAGCCACTGCCCCTTAAGATGTATCGCCGGGGTGGCGTTGTTGACCTTGTTCCCGTTCGGCACATACCCCACCGTGTAATAACGTTCTGTTTTCACAGCTTTATTTACTGCCGCTTCTGCTTTAGAATGCGCCTTAGCCATCATCAACTCCTGTTTAGTTGCTTGTGGTGAGCGGTGTTGTTGTGTTGCTGCACTTCAACACCGCGCTAAAAAATCGCTTTAGACTTAGTTGCTCTTCTCCTGATCAACAGGACGTATCGCCGACTCAACCCGGTGCTTAACAATCACCGCATCAATCAGTTTAATCACGGTCTCCTGTTCTTCCGGCTGGCATTGGGCCAGTGCTTTAAATCGCTCCATTAGTCGCGTGTTGCTAATCGGTATCTGTTCGTTGGACGAGCCAAGCAGTAAGTAATCAATAGTTGTCGTGAACAACTCAGCCAACTGGATCAATTTATCAGCCGGAGGGATGTGCATCCCGGACTCATACTTGTTGTACTGCGAAAGTTGCAAGCCAATCAGGGCAGCAACTTCCTTCTGTGTTCGTCGCTGTTGGTTACGTAACTCTTTAAGTCGTTTACCGAATGCCCGGCGCTGTTCTTCGGTCTGCATAATCTCATCTATCACATCAGCCATAAAATGCTCCAAGTATAAGGTGAGTTCCAAAAACGACTTGCTTTAATATCGTATTACGAATATATAATATATCGCATATCGAAGTAAAATAAATCTTGACATATTTTGGGGGTTCCCTGTTATGGCACGCATCCCGGAAGCAGAATTACAGCACCTGAAAGCTGCGGTCTCCTTAGTCGCCGTGGTGGAGCAACAGGGGCGACAGCTCTTTAAACGCGGCAAAGATTACGTGCTGCTGTGCCCGTTCCATCAGGAGAAAACCCCGTCAATGGTTATCTCACCGGCAAAAAACCTCTATCACTGTTTTGGCTGTGACGCCGGCGGCTCCGTGCTCGACTGGGTGATGAAAACGGAGGGCTTAAGTCTGCGCCGGGCCGTGGAACGGTTACGCGGGGAACTGGGGGATAACCCGTCGGTGGTGCCATTGGTGCAACCGGATGAACCCGCCATGCTGGCCGATAATGACGCCGGACGGCAGGCGCTGCTCAGTCGGGTCGTCGGGTTCTACCATCATACGCTGCTGAATGCCCCCGAAGCCCTGGCTTATCTGGAAAAACGGCGGCTCAACCACCCGGAATTAGTCGCCCGGTTTAAACTGGGCTTTGCCAACCGCACGTTAGCCTATCGCCTGCCCATCAAGGCGGTGCAGGCCGGCGCACAGATCCGCGCCCGTCTTCGGGCCGTGGGGATTATGCGCGACAGCGGGCACGAGCACTTTACCGGTTCGCTGGTGATACCGGTTATCGACCCGAACGATCAGATCCGCGAGATCTACGGGCGCAAAATCACCGACCGTTTACGCAGCGGAACGCCGCTGCATCTGTACCTTCCCGGCGCACATGGCGGAATATGGAATGAGCCGGCGCTGATCAGTTCAGGGGCGGTCATCCTCTGTGAATCCTTGATCGACGCCCTGTCGTTCTGGGTAGCCGGTCACCGCCATGTCACCGCCGCCTATGGGGTGAACGGTTTCACCAATGAGATGCGGCAGGCGTTCCGGCGGCATAACGTTAAACAGGTCTTGATCGCCTACGACAACGATCCGGCAGGCAATGAGGCCGCAGTGAAACTGGCCGCCGAACTAACCGCCGTCGGCATCACCGTGTTCCGGGTGGTGTTCCCCGAGGGCATGGATGCCAACGGCTATCTGTGTCAGGTCGCCGAGCCGGAACGGGCCTTCGGGTTGTTGCTCGACAGTGCCGTGCCGATGCAGGAAGCGGCAGAGGTACAGGCCACCACCGCAACAGAGCGGGCCGCACTGGCTGAACATCAGCCGGTTCCGGTGCCGGAAACGGTCAGCACCTTAGCCGCCGGTATAGCCGCGTTGCCGTCAATGCCGAATGTGGTCTGGGAAACCGGCGCTAACGGCGAGATATCCCTCACCCTCGGCACTCAACAGTGGGGTATCCGGGGCCTGTCACAGGTGAAAGCCGGAGCGGCAGTGATGAAGGTCAATGTTCAGGTCGTTGATACCGACAGCGGCGTGATGTTCGCGGACAGCGTGGACATGATGAGCGCCCGCAGCCGGGGCGGGTATGCGCGGCTGGCCGCCACCGAACTGGGGCTGGCCGAAGGCGACCTGCGCCGGGCGCTGGGGCAGGTGTTGCTGGTACTGGAACAGTGTCAACAGGCCGGTGTCGGTGAACAAACCGAAACCCAACCGGTTCCCGAACTGAGCGAAGCCCAACGGGCAGCGGCGCTGGCGCTGCTGCAAGACCCGAAACTGAGTGAACGCATCACCGCTGACTTAGCCGCCTGTGGCGTCGTGGGGGAAAGCACCAACCTGCTGGCCGGTTACTTAGCTGCCGTCAGCCGCAAGCTGGAACGTCCGCTGGCCGTGCTGATACAGAGCAGTAGCGCCGCCGGGAAAAGTTCACTGATGGATGCCGTACTCAATCTGATACCGGAAGAAGAACGGTTGCAATACAGCGCCATGACCGGCCAGAGCCTGTTCTATCTGGGCGAAACCAATCTCCAGCATAAAATCTTAGCCATTGCCGAAGAGGAAGGGGTACGGCAGGCCGCCTATGCGCTCAAACTGTTGCAAAGCGACGGCGAACTGACCATTGCCAGCACCGGTAAAGACGACGCCAGCGGGAATCTGGTGACCAAACAGTACACGGTGAAAGGGCCGGTGATGCTGATGCTCACCACCACGGCGATTGATGTCGATGAAGAGCTGTTAAACCGCTGTCTGGTGCTGACCGTGAACGAATCGCGGGAACAAACCGAAGCTATCCACGCGTTGCAGCGCCATAAGCAGACCCTCGAAGGCTTACTGGCGGAGAATGAAAAGACCTATATCACCGACCTGCATCAGAACGCCCAGCGGCTGTTACGTCCGCTGAATGTGGTGAATCCGTTCGCCAGTCAATTAACGTTCATGAGCGATAAAACCCGCACCCGACGCGACCACATGAAATATCTCACCCTGATACAAAGTATCGCCCTGCTGCATCAGTATCAGCGGGCAGTGAAAACCGTCGAGCACCGGGGAAAACGGCTGGACTATATCGAGGTGACCAAAGAAGATATTAGCTTAGCCAACCGGCTGGCCCACGAGATATTAGGCCGCACGCTGGATGAGATGCCGCCACAGACCCGTAAGCTGCTGTTGCTGATACAGGCAATGGTGAAAGAGACGGCGGCAATGCAGCAACGCCCGGTGAACGCAGTCCGTTTTACCCGCCGGGATATCCGCAGTTATACCCACTGGAGTGACAGCCAGCTTAAACTCCACTGTCAGCGCTTAAGCGACATGGAATATCTGTTGATACATGGCGGCAGCCGCGGCCATCTGTTGCAATATGAACTGTTATGGGATGGCGATAAAACGGAGGAAGCCCACCTGTGCGGTCTGATTGAACCGGAAAATCAGGATGCCAATAGTGTGTATGACTCGTGCAAGTCTGGCTCGGATGAAAGCAAGTCGGGGTCAAGTCTGCCCCAGGTCAGGGCCAAGTCGGGTTCGCCAAAACCGGCTGCAAGCCGCAGTGACAAAGGGCTGAATGGTTCACAAGTCGGGCGAGCCTGAAAAGGACTGTTCCGGCCTCCTAAAAATCAGGCCGTCGTACCGTACTCCCCCTTCATCAACGAACCCGAAAGCCGGATACAGGAAAGTGTGAATATGACTTGTGCAAGTCTGGCTCAAATGAAGGCAAGTCAGGGTCAAGTCTGCCCCAAGTCGGGGTCAAGTCTGGTTCGCCAAAACCGGCTGCAAGCCGCAGTAGCAAAGGGTTGAATAACTCGCAAGTCTGGGCAGACAGAAAAGGACTGTTTCGGCCACTTAAAAATCAAGCCATCGTACCGGAGTGACGTATCACACACCGATAACAATAACCGCTGTTCCCTACAGGAAATCCCATCATGTCATCACCCGTTAAACGTCAATCTGAACCTGCCCGGCTGACCCTGCGCCAGCATCTGGACGCGTATCTGGATACCCTGCTGTTGCAGGGGGCGAGTCAAAAGAGCCAGTCCGCCCGTCATGAACGGCTGTCACCGTTCGTCAACTGGTGTGAGGAACAGGGCGTAATATCCGCGGCTCAGGTCACCGAGCCGTTACTGGAAAACTGGCAGCAGTCTCTGACCCGGTACCGCAAAGCCAACGGTCAGCCCTATACGCCGGACAGTCAGCGCCGACGCCTGCGCGCCTTACGCCTGTGGTTCGACTGGTTGCAGCAACAGCACGCTATCCCGACCAGCCCGGCGGCAACACTGGCCTCGCCAGACA
>NZ_JBHFKV010000093.1:0-6630 GCF_042879355.1 Photorhabdus sp. RM71S
GACCCATTCGGGTTAGCAGGTAAAAATTGCCAAGATGTTGGTAATAAGCCTAAAAATGCTCAAGAAATGGCAGAGGAGTTAGCTAATCAACTTAATAAAAATACAGTGACATTCTCAACTCCAACAACTATGGGGCATATAGATTTAAGAGGTAGAGCGCATTTTGATAAAATAACCCAAACGGATATACCAACTCCACATGTTCAAACTTCACCAATAAATATAGCTCCTAATGGAAAACGCTTTCCTTTGAAAAAGCAGGAAGTAGCCAGACCTGCTACTAAGCAAGATATACGTACAGCTAGAGAGCTAGCTAAAAAACAAGGGATATTAAAATGAATGATAATATCATTGAACACCTTCAAAACTGGTATCAATCTAAATGCGATGGAATGTGGGAACATGAGTATGGCTTTGATATCAGTACATTAGATAATCCTGGTTGGAAGGTTAATATATCAGGAGAAAATGGGAAAAACCCATTAAATATTATTGTAAATAACACTGATGACGATTGGGTAAATATAAAGGCAAGTGAAAGAGAATTTAAAGGATATGGAGGTATTACAAATTTAGAGACAATACTGAAATATGCAGCACAATGGCTTGATAAAGTGTAGAAATATAAATTAATTAAAGCCGGAAAGATCTTTCGAGATCTTCCGGCCTTTTTATGATCTACCTTGGTGCATACCCACGGTAAGCCAGAGCAGATTGAAGCTTAGAGATCGCATCTTTGATCTGATACGCTTCTTCGTCATTCACCGCGCAAGCCCGTATCTCAGACCAGCACAGCCGCTTAACCAGCTGGGCCAAGGCCAGTGCCTCAATGTGGGTTAACTGAATATCCTGTAAATGTTCAATGGCTATCGTCATCTCATGCTCTCCCCTTAACCCGCAAAACCACTTATCAGCGCCCGCATCTGCTGCTTAATTTCCCGCAGTTGGGCCTGTTGCCGCTGGTACTGCTGATGCTGTTGTTGCGTGGCCTCACTCTCTGGAATAAGCACCAGACAACCATCCATCACCTTCACCGTAATCTGACCCCCGGTATTAAACCCCGCCTGTCTCAGCCACTGCCCCTTCAGATGTATCGCCGGTGTGGCCTTGTTTACCCGGTTACCGTTCGGCACATAACCCACCGTGTAATAACGTTCTGTTCTTGCAGCTTTATTTACTGCCACTTCTGCCTTAGAATGCGCCTTAGCCATAGTAACTACCCTTTTTAGTTGCTTGTGGTGAGCGGCTTTATCGTGTTGCAACCACGGTACAGCCGCGTTAAATCAGGTCAGCCCAATAACCGCTTTGCCTGATGTTTTAAAATCATGGCATCCAGAACCGAGGTCACAGAGCGTTGCTCCTCCTCGTCCATCTGTTTAACCGCCTCAAACTTTAGCTTAAGTTCGTCCTGCGGCTCCCGTTCGCCCTCCTCAAATATCAGCCAGTCAGCCGAAACATTAAACGTAATAGCAATACGCTTAAGAATGTCTAAAGAGGGTTGAGCCTCACCAGATTCATAGCGGCGAACTTGTGTCAGATGTATCCCCACCTTGTCAGCCATCTGTGGCTGAGTCAGTCCTTGTTGCTTACGCAGTTGCAGAAAACGGGCAGAAAAGCTCATCCAGAATGTTCCTTTATCAGTCGTGATGGCTTCCATTATCTCCCCCTGTTCTGAATAGACTTGACTAAATGACCTTTATAGGACATATAATAGTGTCTATATAGAGCATTGACAAGGATTTAAAAGGAACATTTTTATGGCCCGCATTCCCGAAGCAGAACTACAGCACCTGAAAGCCGCTGTCTCCTT
The DNA here is from genome assembly GCF_042879355.1 of Photorhabdus sp. RM71S. NCBI lineage: Bacteria > Pseudomonadati > Pseudomonadota > Gammaproteobacteria > Enterobacterales > Morganellaceae > Photorhabdus > Photorhabdus sp. RM71S. The sequence continues at coordinate 1,811 of NZ_JBHFKV010000093.1, forward strand.
AGTGGCCGTGGCGGAACAACAGGGCCGAAAGCTGGTTAAACGGAGCAAAGATTACGTGCTGCTGTGCCCGTTCCATCAGGAGAAAACCCCGTCAATGGTATTGAGTCCAGAAAAGAACCTCTATCACTGCTTCGGCTGCAATGAAGGCGGCTCGGTGCTGGACTGGGTGATGAAAACTGAAGGCTTAAGCCTGCGCCATGCGGCGGAGCGGTTACGCGCCTTACTGGGCGAAAATCCGGCGGTCAAGCCGCTGGTTGCACCGTCTGAACCGGCGTTGCTGGTCGAAGATGAAGCGGGCCGGCAGGCGCTGCTGCATCGGGTGGTGGAGTTCTATCACCATACGTTGCTGAATGCGCCGGAGATGCAGGCGTACCTGACTCAGCGGCGGCTCAATCACCCGGAGTTAGTGGCTCACTTCCGGCTGGGCTTTGCCAACCGCACGCTGGGGTATCGGCTGCCGTCGAAGAAGCTCAAACCGGGCGCGGAAATCCGGGCGCGACTGCGGGCAGTTGGCCTGATGCGGGAATCGGGTCATGAACACTTTACCGGCTCGCTGGTTGTACCGGTTATCAATCCTCAAGGGCAAATACAGGAAATCTACGGACGTAAAATCGGTGACCACCTGCGGGCGGGTACGCCATCGCACCTTTATCTGCCGGGCGCGCATGGCGGCGTCTGGAATGAAACGGCGCTGATGGCCGCGAAAAGCCTTATCGTGTGTGAATCGCTGATTGATGCGATGTCGTTCTGGGTCACCGGTCATCGGAACGTGACCGCCGCTTACGGGGTCAATGGCGTGACAGCCGACCACTGGCAGGCGTTCGAACGGCACGGTATCAAACAGGTGCTTATCGCGTTCGACAATGACAGTGCGGGCAATGAAGCGGCGGTGAAACTGGCAGAGGCGCTGCTTGTGCGGGGTATCACACCGCTGCGCGTGATGTTCCCCCCTGAAATGGATGCCAACGACTATCTGTGTCAGATGGCCGAGCCGGAAGCCGCTTTCGCCCTGCTGCTTGAGAGCGCGACGCCAATGTCAACCGCAGTGACAACGCGCACGGAAGTGAAGGTATCAGCAGAAGCCGCCCCGCCTCCGGCTTTAGCCGCTGCTGTGGCGGCAGTGCAAAACCCGACGCCCGGCCTCATCTGGGAAGCGGGGGCAGACGGGGAACTTAAGGTCTCGCTGGGCAGCCTGCGCTGGTGCATTCGGGGGTTGTCTTCCGTGAAAGCGGGCGCAGTTGCCATGAAGCTCAATGCGCAGGTCATTGATACCCAAAGCGGCGTGATGTTCCTGGATGGCGTTGACCTGATGAGCGCACGCAGCCGTCAGGGTTACGCGCGGATGGCAGCGGCTGAGCTGGGGCTGGCTGAGGGGGATATTCGCCGGGCACTGGGACAGGTATTACTGGCGGTTGAACAGTGGCAGCAGCAGGGGGAAATGGGGACTGAGCAGAAAACGCCGGAGATGAACGAAGCCGAGCGGGCAGCGGCGCTGGCGTTGCTGCAAGACCCGAACCTGACGGCGCGTATCACCGCGGATTTAGCCGCCTGCGGGGTGGTCGGCGAATCAACCAACCTGCTGGCCGGGTATCTGGCCGCCGTCAGCCGCAAACTCGCCAAACCGTTAGCGGTGCTGATACAGAGCAGCAGCGCGGCGGGGAAATCGTCATTGATGGACGCAGTCCTCAATCTGATACCTCAGGAAGAACGGGTGCAGTACAGCGCCATGACCGGGCAGAGCCTGTTTTATCTGGGTGAAACCAACCTGCAACACAAGATACTGGCGATAGCCGAAGAGGAAGGGGTACGGCAGGCCGCCTATGCGCTTAAGCTGTTACAAAGTGACGGCGAGCTGACCATTGCCAGCACCGGCAAGGACGAAGCGACCGGCAATCTGGTCACCAAAAGCTACACGGTCAAAGGCCCGGTGATGCTGATGCTGACCACCACCGCCATTGATGTAGACGAAGAGCTGCTGAACCGCTGTCTGGTGCTGACCATCAACGAATCGCGGGAACAAACCGAAGCCATCCATGCGTTGCAGCGCCACCAACAGACCCTCGAGGGACTGCTGGCTGAAAACGAGCGCGACTATCTCACCGCCCTGCACCAGAACGCCCAGCGGCTGCTAAAGCCCCTGAATGTGGTCAACCCTTACGCCTCACAACTGACGTTCATGTCCGACAAGACCCGCACGCGCCGCGACCACATGAAATACCTGACGCTCATCCAGAGTATCGCCCTGCTTCATCAACATCAGCGGGCAGTCAAAACCACCGAGCACCGTGGCAAGGCCATTGAATACATCGAAGTCACCAAAGACGATATCCAGCTTGCCAACCGCCTCGCGCATGACATCTTAGGCCGGACGCTCGACGAGATGCCACCGCAGACGCGCAGGCTGTTGCTGCTGATACAAGGCTGGGTCAGGGAAAGCGGGCAGCCGCGCCATGACATGTTGTTTACCCGCAAAATGCTGCGGGATGCGGTGCAGTGGGGCGATACCCAGCTGAAAATCCATCTCTCGCGGCTGGTTGAAATGGAGTACCTGCTGCTGCACCGGCGCGGGCTGACGTTCATCTACGAACTGTTGTTCGACGGGGAAGACAGCGACACCGCGCACCTGAGCGGGCTGATAGTGCCCTGAATGGGACAGTATGAAATCGTCCGGTCGGGGTAAGGCGTTAAATGGTCGCCTTCCGGTCGGTATCAGGTCGGCGAGAGGTCGGGTTAACCGTATCAGCGCAAAGGCAGGCACAACAAGGCTTCACAACAAAACGGTCGGGTTCAGCGAAAAATCACTGTTTCGGCAGGACAGAATAAAAAATCGTAGCGTACCGACAGCACACCCATAAGAGGCAGACGATGGAAACACAACCGACTTTTACCCTTGCAACCTTACGCCAGCAGCTTGAGGCATATCTGGAAATCCAGACCGCCAGCGGGCACAGCACCCGGACACCGGAAACCTACCGGGAATGGTTAACGCCGTTCGTGGACTGGTGCGAGATGCGGGCGGTCTACCATGCGCCGCAGGTCTCTCTGCCGTTGCTGGAGAGCTGGCAGCGGTATCTGCGCCGTTACCGCAAGGCAGACGGACAGCATTACGGCAACAACAGCCAGTTACAGCGACTTCGTTGCCTGCGGGGTTGGTTTCGCTGGTTATTGCAACGCCACCATATCCTGTATAACCCGGCTGACATGCTGATACTGCCGAAAGAAGAGCAGCGGCTGCCCGCGCAGGTACTGAGTGACGTCGAGACGGAGCAGGTACTGAACAGTCTCGACACCCAGACGCCGCTGGGTCTGCGTAACCGCGCCGTGCTGGAAGCGCTCTGGAGTACGGGTATCCGGCGCACAGAACTGATTAATCTGAGACTCGGCGACATAGACCGCCATCGCGGAGTGGTCGTTGTGCGACAGGGAAAGAACGGACACGACCGGGTGGTGCCGATAGGGGAACGGGCGCTGGCGTGGCTGGAACGGTATCTGGCTGACGTGCGCCCGCAACTGGCTTACCGATATGACAGCGGATATGTGTTTATCACAGTCAGAGGTAACCCATTATCACGCAACACCTTAACGCAGATGGCAGGGCACACCATCCGTGAGGAAGCCAAACTCGACAAAGCCGGGTCATGTCACGTGTTCCGGCACTCAATGGCCACGCAGATGCTGGAGAACGGCGCTGATACCCGGCATATCCAGGCCATACTGGGGCATAAAAAGCTGGAGACGACACAAATCTATACGCGGGTGGCTATCGGTCACTTAAAAGAAGTCCATGAGCAGACGCACCCGGCAGAGCGGAAACCGAAAAAGCAGAAAACGCCGCCAGACAACAGGCAGACGGAGAGCGCTAAGCCGGACAGCCCGAAGCCGACCTGAACGCCCGCAGTTGCCGGACAGTCTTTAAGGTTAGCCGGTTCCCTGTGAGCGTGTGGGGTGCAGTGAAAGGCAGACCGCGCGCGTCCCTGCGCACGGACTGCCCCCTACCTTCTGAGTGCCGGCGGTAAATGCCGGCCGCCCGGCCCTAAGCTCCGGTGTTCTCTGTCACAACCGTTGCCGGTCAGCCGCCATTCAACATAATGTGGCATTAAGCGCAATGGGCCTGCACGGCCCGCCACGCTTAACGAAACATTATGTCGGCGCCGCCCACCCAAGGGCGCTGCGCGGTCACCTCAACAACAGCGTGCGGCTGGCCGCCGGGGTGAGCCTCTCAGCCCCAGAGGCGCACCGGGTTCGCTCGCTCACCCGCTGCTGTCAATATCAGTGCTAAAACCCACCGCCGCAGTCGCCGCCGTCCCTGGCGGCTCCGGTGCCCAAACCCGCCTGAAACCGTTGCCGGTCAGCCTGTTAAGGTCAACAGCCCTGAAAGCAGGCCAGCGAGCTGGCCGCGGTTTATGGCCCCCGCCCCAACCCCGCTGCACTGGCTGCGCCCGGCTCGCAGTCGCAGGCTCCTTGCTCGTTGCCGTGCTCGCCATCTCCGCCCCGTCCGCCCCCGCGGGCGGGGGCTCCCCGCTTAACGGCTTCACCTGCGGGCCTCGCCAGCCCGCACCCGGCCAACCCGCGTCAGCGGCGCAGGCAAGCTGCCCCGCCGTCGCGGGTTCCCGATAAAACCCGGTTCCGGCAGGAAAAGCGGGCCGAAACCCGATTATGACATTGGGGGAAAAGTGAGCTACAATCGGCAAAGTGCACATCGGGGTTTTGGGTTCGCGGGGGTGAGTGAAGTGGGGAGGCGTGGCTCTTTAACAGGCTGTTATTAAAGAAAAAAACCCTAAGAAAACAGTATGATCGTGTCGGGGCAGTCCCTAAGACCC
>NZ_JBHFKV010000094.1:0-6552 GCF_042879355.1 Photorhabdus sp. RM71S
TTTCGGTCAGTTGTGTATAGGCCATAGTGCATTTTCCTTTGGCGAGAAAGATGCCTACTATAGCAACTGACCGCCCTTCTGAAAAATTGCACTTATTAGTCGAATCTGCCCAACAATATTATATACCCTATGGATTTCAAGATGCATCGCGGCAGCAAGGGAGAGAATCCCCGGGAGCATAGATAACTATGTGACCGGGGTGAGTGAGTGCAGCCAACAAAGAGGCAACTTGAAAGATGACGGGTATAAAAGCCAACTATAAATATATAAGAAATTTGATTATTACCACGACTCAACCAGATGATATATGGAATAGAATTTCGGGTCGTGGCTTACAAAAAATAAGCAATTTCACTGCATTTATTATGTGAATACAAAATCATTAATAAATTGTATGAAAAACAGAGTGAAAATACTCGTCAGAAATTATTAGTTATTTAAGTTATTAAACCAATAATATTTTTCAAAGAAAATAATAATACTCTTTACATCCAGAAAAAACACCTTCAATATATAGGTCATATTTTGCTATAAAACAATCGATACCATTATTCAGTATTATCTCCGATAGCCAATTCAATTAATCTTCATTGATAATCTGCACCTAATTACTACCAAACAGCAAGACATTGATAATTTATCTATTATCAATGTTTTTCTCACAATTAAAATTTGGAGATTATTCATGGATATTCAAGACTGGCATCCGGCAGATATTATTGCAGCACTGAGAAAACAAGGAACAAATCTTTCAGCCGTTTCCCGAAAAGCCGGATTAGCATCATCGACATTGAGTAATGCATTACATCGCCCGTGGCCAAAGGGAGAAGCATTAATTGCCACTGAATTGGGTTTACATCCATCGGATATTTGGCCATCACGCTATAAACCTGGTAAAGAAAATAAATTCCTAATAAGAATTGCAGAAACAAGCACTATAGAAAGCTGGTAGCGTCTCTATGTCTTATTTCAATGCAATTTCATCATTGTCTATTATCGAGAGATTACTGAATGATATAAGTACAAATGAAAAAGCCCCGGGCAACTACCCAGGGCTTCGGAATCTTTGGCGGTGCGGACGGGACTCGAACCCGCGACCCCCGGCGTGACAGGCCGGTATTCTAACCGACTGAACTACCGCACCGCGCAGTGTTCTGGTTGAGAACGAGGTGAATATTACGAATACAAGATCATTCCGTCAATATTTTTTATAACAAAGTGGCGCACCTGATCAACTTTTCACCCAAAAAGGTAATTTATCTGCAATTTTATATTAGCTTTGTCCAGAATTCATACGCCATAAACAGCTCCCGCCTTTCTTCTCCACTAAATCCAACCTGGATTCATGTGCCGCAAGCTCTTCATCCGTTGCATAAATAACTTTTAATGCCGTTTGAGACCGGGTAATACGCTGTATTTCAGAAACATTCTCACCGCCAGCAACCTCCCCTTCCATTGAAAAGGCAAGAGAAGTCTGCCCGCCTGTCATTATCAAATAGACATCAGACAATATCTCAGCATCGAGTAACGCCCCATGTAAGGTTCGTTTAGAATTGTCTATATCATAACGATCACATAACGCATTAAGGTTATTTCTTTTCCCCGGAAATAACCCTCTTGCAAGTTGTAAGCTATCAGTAATCTTGCAGAAATCCGCAGTTGGCGGAATATCACGATTCAGCTTGCCAAACTCATAATCGATAAAGCCGATATCGAAGGGAGCATTATGGATAATCAATTCAGCGCCGCGAATAAATTCAATAAACTCATCTACAATGTCAGCAAACAGCGGCTTATCCTGCAAAAATTCATCACTGATCCCATGCACTTCAAATGCTTCAGGATCGACCAATCTATCCGGTCGAATGTAGACATGAAAATGGCGACCCGTTAAACGACGGTTAACAAGCTCCACGGCCCCAATTTCAATAATTTTGTGTCCTTCATAGTGAACACCTAATTTATTCATACCAGTCGTTTCGGTATCAAGGACAACTTGTCGTGTAATTACAGTGCTCATAATGCCTTTTTGTGTCAGACTTAGGGTTTTGAATTGAATAAGAAGAGTCTACCAGATATGAGCAAACAGGTAGAAATTTTCACCGATGGATCTTGTCTCGGCAATCCGGGGCCTGGAGGCTACGGTGTGTTATTACGTTATCAACAACACGAAAAAAACCTTAGCGGAGGTTTTTATCGTACAACAAACAACAGAATGGAGCTCATGGCGGCAATTATTGGCCTGGAAACGCTGACTCGCCCTTGCAAAATTGTCTTAACCACCGACAGCCAATATGTGCGTCAAGGCATTACACAATGGATCCATAACTGGAAAAAACGCGGCTGGCGTAAAGCAGATAAATCTCCTGTCAGCAATGTCGATTTATGGCAGCGTCTCGATCAAGCCATTAGCCGCCATGACATTGATTGGCAATGGGTCAAAGGCCACGCCGGACATGATGAAAATGAGCGTTGTGATGAACTGGCCCGTGCCGCAGCAAACTCACCAACAGAAACCGACACGGGATATCTCGAAAATAGAGATTAATTACGCTTTCGGTAACATTTTGTTACGCCAACGGCATTGCCCAATTTAGGTTTTAATCGCGTCACTTTTCTCTGACTTAGTGTTAATGGCAGTGTGCGCTTGCGGGCAATAATCAGACTGACACAGCCTAATACAGACAAGTGCCGATTAGAAAAACCTGTTTCATTTCGCCAGGGCAATACTTGAAAGCTGTCACGATATACCACTTCATAATTAAGCAAGCTCAACCAATCAAGTTGGCGCATCATGGAAAACATCCGGCTGCAATAGGGTTGATGACGCCATAATCCCGGAACTAATTTCCCCAAACCAAGCAAACTCAATGAATTAAAACCACTGATAATGAGCCAGCCATCATCAATCATCACCCGGTCAACTTCCCGTAAAAGACGATGGGGATCAGCGCTGTAAGCCAGCATATGACTCAGTAAGCAAGCATCAACAGACTTTTCTTCAAACGGCAGATGGTAAGGATCGCTAATCACCTGCATATTCTTGCCTTCCTTACCTACATTAATCTGATTAAAAATTGGACAGACATTACTGTCAATTTCAGCACTCAAATTACCGACTTTCAACAGATGGAAACCAAATATTTTCGGCCACCAGGGTTGTAATTGGCGCTCCAAAGCGGCACGGTAATACTCCCCCCAAGGTAAATCAACCCAAGAAGCCGGGGGATTTATATTCTGTATTGTATGTGCAGATTTCATGGCTTCTTTTCCTTATAACCCGCTGTTAATAAGAGGTATACAATGGAGCTTATCAGCATTCCGGCCCTTTCAGATAATTACATTTGGTTACTTTGTGATGAAAATAGACATGTTGTAATCGTTGATCCGGCAGAGTCACAACCTGTTCTTGATACCTTGGAATCTCGCGGCTGGATACCCGATGCAATTTTACTTACCCATCATCATCACGATCATGTCGGTGGCGTCCCTGGAATTATTGATCAATTCCCTGAGCTACTAGTATACGGCCCAGCAGAAACCCAGAACAAAGGCGCCACCATAATAGTATGTGGCGGTGATAGCATCAATTTCGGTCACTTTTCTTTCCAGATCATCGATGTTCCAGGCCATACTCTGGGGCACATTGCTTTTTATCAAGCACCTTATCTCTTTTGTGGGGATACCTTGTTCTCTGGTGGTTGCGGACGTCTCTTTGAAGGCACCGCTGAGCAGATGTATACATCTATCGGAAAAATCGCTGAGCTGCCCGATGATACACTGATCTGTTGCGCCCATGAATATACCGTTTCTAATATGAAATTTGCTTATACTGTTTTACCCAATCAGACTATTAGCGAATACCAGCAAAAAGTAATCAGAATGAGGGAAAATAATCAACCAACAACACCAACCACACTACAAACTGAGAAAAAAATCAATATTTTCTTAAAATGTGATGATATTGATTTACAAAGAAATATTGGAATTACACCCAACTCTCAACCGCTTTCCGCCGTTTTCCGTCAACTAAGAAGACAAAAAGATCAATTTTGATTTAGAGAGTTGCTATATCAAACCAAGATAAGTATTATTGGTCGTCTTTTAAGCGACCATAAAAATTAATTATGAAGACAAAAGCGATTCTGTTCGCATCTGTCTTGCTGGTTGGCTGTCAATCAGGGCCTGATTGGTCGACGACAGCCGGACAACGGGCACAGAATTCGTCTTCAACGAGTCTAAAGACAGGCAAGATAGCAACTAATGATACCAATCAGCGTGCTGCCTACTGGGGAGAGGATGATTCTGGCGCTCAGCGTGAGCTGTGGGGATATATCCGTGATGAGTTGAAGATGAAGATCCCTGATAACTACAGGGTACGTGAACAACGAAATTATTACCTGAAAAACAAGAGCTATCTCCACGATGTAACTTTACGGGCTGAACCGTATATGTACTGGATAGTCAGGCAGATCAAGCAACGCGATATGCCGATGGAACTGGTATTAGTACCCATAGTGGAGAGTGCTTTTAACCCGCATGCTACCTCACGCGCTAAGGCCGCTGGTCTGTGGCAGATTATCCCGGATACGGGTCGCAATTACGGTCTTACTCAGGATAAATGGTACGACGCACGCCGAGACGTTGCCGCATCAACAACTGCCGCCCTGAATTTGTTACAACGCCTGAATAAAATGTTCAATGGTGATTGGCTATTGGCTATTGCTGCTTACAACAGCGGCGAAGGCCGTGTTATGCGCGCAATAAAAGAAAACCAAGTAAAAGGCAAGCCAACGGATTTTTGGTCATTATCACTACCAAGGGAGACCTCGCTCTATGTACCTAAAGTTCTGGCACTCAGTGATGTCATCCGTAACAGTGATAAATATGGCATTACGCTGCCAAAATCCAATAATCAGCGGGCGCTTGATCAGGTTGATGTCGGTCAACAAATCACGCTGTCTCAAGCCGCAGAACTAGCGGGCATGTCCCTGACATCAATTAAAGCCTACAACCCCGGGTATAAGCGAGGAGTGACATCGCCGAACGGTCCACATTACATCATGCTGCCAAAGGCAAAAATTGATCAGTTTAAAAACTCGCTAGCAAATAAAACAGTTCTGAGTAATATTCGTCAGGAAGTTGCTAAAAACAACCGCCAACTGAGCAAACAAAGCCAATATAAAGTTCGTTCAGGTGATACATTATCCGCTATTGCAAAACGGTTTAATGTTTCCACCCGTGAATTACAACGCATGAATAATCTGAAAACCGCCAGATTGTTGAAAATTGGACAAGTATTAAGGGTAAATAACGACAATGCCATTATTTACCGAGTCCGCCAAGGCGACTCAATTGCGAGTATTGCTAAACGTCACGGTATCAACATTAAGGATTTAATGAACTGGAACAATGGCATAAAAACAACAGAGTTCAAGCCAGGAATTGAGTTAACGCTTTACATCAATGAATATTATGATGAAGCTTAAAATCTTTTCCAGGTGGTATTTTACTGTTGAAATAACCACCACCTCCCCAAGAGGTGGTTTAAGGATGAAAATAATAGATGGCCCTCTTCTGGGGCCATTTTATTTATATCCAGTAGAATAAAGCTGAGATTGCAATATTCATAAAAGCCTCATGATTAATATCTGAATGTTAAACATACTATTACTCAATATTATGATTCCACATTAGACAAAGTTATCACCCGATCTGCACAGGCAATGGTCGACGGACGGTGTGCAATAATTATCCGAGTTATCGATAAAGCTGAAATCGCAGCATTAATAGAAGCTTCATTATCAATATCTAAGTGACTAGTCGCTTCATCCATAAATAAAATATTTGGGCGACGATAAAGGGCCCTGGCAATCAATAAACGCTGTTTCTGTCCACCGGACAAACTCCCACCTAACTCACTTAACATTGTTTCATACTTCATAGGTAATTTAAGAATATCTTGATGGATATTGCTCAATATGGCACATTTCTCAACCCATGTTTCGTCTTTATTATCATCGAAACCAGAAATATTTTCGGAAATACTACCAGAAAAAAGTTTATCTTCCTGTAAAACACAGGCAATATGCTTACGATAATTATTTAACCCAATATCCATGATATTGATATTATTAAAAAGAATCTCACCGTGAGCGGATTCTATTAATCCTGCCATTAATTTCATCAATGTCGTTTTGCCAATGCCAGAAGGACCAACAATAGCAACACTCTCACCAGGTTCGAAACAAAGATTGAGATTATTAATAATTGGCTTACCATATTCATCATATCGAAAAGTTAAATTCTTGACCTCCAAAGATGATGCCTTTTCTGGTGCCACAATACGACGTGATTCTTTTTGCTCTTCTGTTTTAGATAAAGCAATATCGGAAATACGCTCATTATGTAACGACAACATTCTGAATTGCAAAGCAATGTTAATTAACCTCAGCTTCGTTTAAAAATAGCGATATCACAATCCCGTAAATTCAAGCTCGGTTTTTTAGGTTGGAATGTATAAGCAATTAAGCCCGCGACGATTTCCAATAA
>NZ_JBHFKV010000095.1:0-6501 GCF_042879355.1 Photorhabdus sp. RM71S
ACCACCGTAGGTTTTAGCCAATACAGTAGTGATAGCAGCAGTCAGGGTAGTTTTACCGTGGTCAACGTGGCCGATAGTACCAACGTTAACGTGCGGTTTTGTACGTTCAAACTTTTCTTTAGACATTAGATTGTCCCTCTAAGACACGGAATCGGTGGTTCCACCACATCAACCAAACAGTTGCTCGTTGAATATCGCTTACAGGAATAAAATCGGGAGACAAGGACACTAAGGAAGTGGTGCTGATAGGCAGATTCGAACTGCCGACCTCACCCTTACCAAGGGTGTGCTCTACCAACTGAGCTATATCAGCACATCTTGGAGCGGGCAGCGGGAATCGAACCCGCATCATCAGCTTGGAAGGCTGAGGTAATAGCCATTATACGATGCCCGCATTGAACTCGGCTACCTGACTTTAATCAGCTGTATGTTGATCTCAATATACTTTGCTTTCAGTTAAGTACCAAAAGAATATCAAGATTAAATCTGATTTTTTGGTGGTGGGGGAAGGATTCGAACCTTCGAAGTCTGTGACGGCAGATTTACAGTCTGCTCCCTTTGGCCGCTCGGGAACCCCACCTTTCCAAATTTTTAATGGTGCCGGCACCAAGAATCGAACTCGGGACCTACTGATTACAAGTCAGTTGCTCTACCAACTGAGCTATGCCGGCATCAAGTGCTGCGCATTCTAGGCAGTGTGAACGCTCTATGCAACAAAAAAATTGCTTTCCTTGATTATTCGGTTATAAAACACTCGCTTTCATTCGATTAGCTGTTTTTTTCAATAACTTTAGCTTAAACAATAAACACCTAATTGCCTGCCAACTAAGGAACCGATTACAAGTGCTCGATAAAACTTGATAGGCCACTTTATCTTGAATCATTTAAATTTCCATCATGATAAGCAAACAGCTGAAACTAACATTAAGAAGTAAAACAACTCAATTTTTTACAATTCTGCATTTCTTACAAAAAAAACCGCTAAAAATATAAAAAAGCCTACGCCTGCCGCTCATCAGTCGATATCATGCGATTTATTTTTTGTCAGGTACAGGTTATTTATTGCAACTTGTCAAACCTGCACAAACAGGCAGATGTTGGTTTATGAATAAAAAAGAACTTTTTTTGGCTACTCCATATTTGCAATTCAATCGTGAACAATGGGCAACCTTACGTGATTCAGTTCCGCTGACATTAACAAAAGAAGAATTAATTGATTTAAAAGGAATTAATGAAGAAATTTCTTTAGAAGAAGTTGTTGAGATTTACCTTCCTTTATCTCGCTTGCTCAATTTTTATATTAGTTCAAATTTACGTCGTCAAGCAGTGCTCGAACAATTTCTAGGTACTGATGGACAAAAAGTCCCTTATATCATAGGAATTGCTGGCAGTGTTGCTGTTGGTAAAAGCACTACTGCACGTCTATTACAAGCTCTGCTGAGTCGTTGGCCTGAACACAGAAGCGTAGAATTAATTACTACAGATGGTTTTCTACATTCTAACAGCGTGCTGAATGAACGTGGACTGATGAAAAAGAAAGGGTTCCCACAATCATATGATATGCATAGCTTAGTGAAATTTGTATCTGATATTAAATCGGGCTCTAAACAAGTATCCGCACCAGTATACTCTCATCTTACCTATGATATCGTACCAAATGAGCAAAAATTCATTAAACAACCAGACATTTTGATTCTAGAGGGTTTGAATGTATTACAAAGCGGTATGGATTATCCCCATGATCCACACCATGTATTTGTCTCTGATTTTGTTGACTTTTCTATCTACGTCGATGCACCAGAAAAATTACTCAAAAGTTGGTATATCAGTCGTTTCTTAAAATTCCGCCAAGGTGCCTTTTCCGATCCAGATTCTTATTTCCACAGTTACTCCAAACTATCAGAAAAAGAAGCCATAAATACTGCATCTGATATCTGGCAAGAGATCAATGGACTGAATTTGCGACAAAATATTTTACCAACTCGAGAACGTGCAAGCCTAATCATGACAAAAGGTACTAATCACACTATTGAAAGCGTAAGGCTACGTAAGTAAAGATAGTCTCCGAACCCGGAAGACATTTCTCTTCCGGTCATTTTCAACAACCTCTTAAAGAAATCTCCCCGCCGATATATGGGGTTATGACACCATTCTGATCAAGTAACAAAGCACCTTGCTGATTAATACCCCTGGCTATACCATGCACTTCCTGACTACCAATAATTAATTTCACCGGCCTATCCATAAAATTATCTAACTCAAACCACCGAGAAACAAATGAAGACAAACCTTCATTTTCAAACTGAATTAGAGCTTTCCTTAGATCAAGTATTATTTCTACAGCCAATTTATTACGATCAACTTGAATTCCTGCCTGCAACAAATTAATCCATTGCTGATTAATAGGTTCTTCGCCCTTATGATCCATCGAAATATTTATACCCGCACCTATTACAACCTGAGCAGCATCACCAGTATTTCCTATTAGTTCAACTAAGATTCCCGCTAATTTCTTATCATCAAGATATAAATCATTTGGCCATTTTACCCTAATTCTATCAGCGCCAAATCGATGCAATACTTCAGCAATAACAATGCCAACAACCAAACTCAATCCAATTGCAGCAGCAGGTCCTTGCTCAAGGTGCCAATACATAGATAAATAAAGATTTTTACCAAAGGGCGAAACCCATTTCCTTCCACGCCGCCCTCTGCCAGCATACTGGTACTCTGCAACACAAGCATCCCCTGATTTCAATTCAGATAAACGTTCAAGCAAATACTGATTAGTCGAATCAATAACTGGCAAAACAGTTATTCGATCCTGAGGTAAGTATTGCAAAATAGTAGACTCATCAAGTAGCTGCATAGGTGCCATAAGGCTATAACCCTTGCCAGGAGTTGTTTCTAGTTCAATTCCCCATTCACGAATCGTCTGTATATGTTTATTAATTCCAGCCCTACTCATCCCTAAATATTGTCCCAACTGTTGACCAGAATGAACTTCACCGTCAGACAAAATCTTAATCAACTGTAATGGCACGGTTATATCTTTCATGAAATACATTCCACAGCATCAATTTCGCCTTTAGAACCAATAAAACGAACCTCAGGTTCAAGTAATACACCAAACTTACTTATCACTTGCCGGCGAATGTAAGCAGCCAATAAGACTACATCCTTACCTGTAGCATTTTCCTGATTTATCAATACTAGAGCTTGTCTAAGATGCACAGATGCACCTCCAATGCGATAACCTTTTAAATTACAACGTTCAATGAGCCAAGCTGCCGCTAATTTAAACATCCCATTCGTATAAGGATATTGGGGACTATCAGGGTAATTTTCTTTAATTTTTGCCGCAACTTCCGCACTGACAATTGGGTTTTTGAAGAAACTCCCCGCGTTTCCTGTTATTGCAGGATCAGGCAATTTACTGGTGCGCATTGCACATACTGAATCAAAAATCTGCTGAGGAGTTACATTATCTTTCGACAGCCTAGTTAAATCACCGTAGTTCAATATTGGCCGCCAATTCTTCTTCAACAATAATCCTACAGAAATAATAGAATAATTTGCTTTATATTTATGCTTAAAAACACTATCCCGATATCTAAACTGACATTCACCAACACTAAGACGCGTTTGCTCCCCAGTTTCTAGATTAAGAACATCTACATATTCACACACATCTCTAAATTCAATACCATATGCACCAATATTTTGAATTGGTGCTGCACCAGAGCAACCAGGAATTAAAGCCAAATTCTCTAATCCATAGATTTGATTTTTAAGAGAATGGCAGACTAATTCGTGCCAATTTTCTCCTGCCCCTACATGTAAATGCCATGATTCATCTGTCTCCCGCTGTTGAATCCCCATAATTCTATTCAGAATCACAGTTCCTTCAAAATTTGCAGTAAATAAGACATTACTTCCTCCACCAAGCAGTAATGCAGGTTGTTTTTCGCTTTTGGCTTTCTGCCATAAAGCTAATAAGGACTCGGTAGATTCAGCTATATCTAAACGTTTAGCATAGGCTGATAACCCAAAGGTATTAAACTCTTTAAGAGAAAGCATTCACTCAACACTCAATAAAGCTATTTAATAAGTAGTTTATCAGCTATAGGCGTGGAAAACAGTTGGAAAACTAAGTTAGTTCGTAATGCTCCGGTGAACTCACCTTGTCTTTCCCTTCTGACCCCTGCACGCTACCGCTTCCTTATCTTCACTTGGAGACTGACACCATGAGCCGTAGCCGATATACCCCGGAGCAAAAACAACACCCTGTGACCCAATGGCGGCACAGTGACCTGACCCGCAAACAGTATTGTGAACAGCACCAACTGACTTTTGCCTCTTTTCGTAACTGGATTACCGACAGTAACAAAATACCCCCAAATCTCAGCCAGACACTGCCCGCCATCTTGCCGGTTTCTCTCCAGCCTGACGACGTGCGCACCGTCACCCTGCATACCCCAGACGGTTATGCCATCGCCTGTCCATTGACGCTGTTGCCTGAAGTGATGCGGGTACTGACCCGATGCTGAAACCGCAACAGCTCTTTCTGGTGCGCGAGCCCGTCGACATGCGCCGGGGCATTGATGCCCTGACCCAATACCTCGAAGGATTGAATTTACGCTGGCAGGAAGAAGCCGCTTTTGTTTTCTGCAACAAGGCCCGCTCCCGTCTCAAGGTGTTGCGCTGGGACCGACACGGTGTCTGGCTGTGTACCCGCCGTCTGCACCGGGCCCACTTTGTCTGGCCGAAGCAGGGCGAGCGCAGCTGGGTGATGACGCCCGCCCAGTTTGACTGGCTCATCCGCGGCATTCACTGGCAACAGGTCGAGGGGGATGACCTGTCCGGCTGGCAAAGCTAATTCTGCCGCCCCGGTCACACTTTTACCGGATAACGGCAGGGCATTATCCGGTACACTGTCGGCATGACTTTCCATGACTTAATGGCGCTGGATGACCCCGACCAGTTCCGCCTGCGGGCACTGGCGCTGCTTCAGCAACAACACGACTATATTCGCCAGCTGGAAGAGGCCCTGAAACAGGCGCAACGCTGGCGTTTTGGCGCGCGCAGCGAAACCCTGCCTGCCGGTCCCAAACGTAGTCAGTTTGAGGAAGATGCGGAGACCGATATCGCGGTGCTGGAAACCCTGCTCTCACGCCTGCATATCAGGGAAAACGCGCCCGCGTCTCATCCTAAACGTCAACCTTTGCCGGCGACATTACCCCGAGAAGATATCCGGTTGGCGTGGAGACGGAGAGCTGCCCGGGTTGCGGTCGTGCCCTGCGCTTTTTGCGCGATGAAATCAGTGAACGGCTGGAATATCGCCCCGCGACATTTGTTGTCCGGCGTTATGTCTGTCCGCAGTACAGCTGTGCGGCCTGTCAGAGCGTACATGCCCAGCCCCAGCCTGCCCGTCTTATCGAAAAGGGCCTTCCGGAGCCGGGATTGCTGGCGCAGGTGGTGGTCGCTAAATATCGTGACCACCTGCCGCTCTACCGTCAGCAGCAAATCTATGCCCGCAGTGGCGTAACCCTGGCCCGCAGCACCCTGTCGGACTGGGTGGGGCAGGTGGCTGTGGCGTTGCAACCGTTAGCCGACGCCCTGAAGCAGGCGCTGCTGGAAGACTGGTCGGGCGGCACGTTGGTGACGGATGATTATGCGGGTTACAACGCGCTGCATGCCCGGGCTGATATCACCGAAGCGGGTTGCTGGGCCCATGCCCGCCGCAAGTTCTTTGACCAATACCAGGCCAGTGCCAATCCAACAGCCAAACAGGCACTGGACGGTATTCGTGACCTGTACAAGCTGGAGCGAAAAATCAAACACCGGCCCCCGGATAAACGGCGTCAGTGGCGGCAGCGTTATGCCCGGCCGTGGCTGAAGGAGTTTCGCGCCTGGTTGCAGACGATGCAGGCCAAAACGGCCCCGAACTCCGGGTTACGTAAAGCGATAGACTATACGCTGAAGCGCTGGTCGGCCCTGGTGTGTTATCTGGATGACGGCCGGGTGCCGATAGACAACAACCGGGCAGAGAATGCCCTCCGGGGTGTGGCGGTCGGCCGAAAGAACTGGCTTTTTGCGGGCTCGCTGTCCGCGGGGCAACGGGCCGCCATGATAATGAGCCTGTTGGAAACCGCCAAAGCCAACGGACATGAGCCCTGGGTCTGGTTACGTGATGTCCTTACCGGGTTACCGGCCTGGCCGAACAATCGGTTGAATGAGCTGCTCCCCTGGCCTGAGAATCCCTTCAGTTAAATCCCATTTTGTGGTTATCTGACCATGCAAGGTGAGTTCACCGGAGCATTACGTTAGTTCTTTGTTAAATGCAAAAAGGCCACCCCTTTGGATGGCCTTTTTGTCTCAAAATAAGGTCTGGCAGTTCCCTACTCTCACATGGGGAGACCCCACACTACCATCGGCGCTACGGCGTTTCACTGCTGAGTTCGGCATGGGGTCAGGTGGGACCGCCGCGCTATCGCCGCC
>NZ_JBHFKV010000096.1:0-6203 GCF_042879355.1 Photorhabdus sp. RM71S
TTGCCCTGATATTATGGGCTATTTTTAGCCTGTCATGGGTTGCCAGTCCCAATAACAGGCAATAAATTTCTGTGGGGTTATTTTCAATGCCGACCTTTTGCGACACCCTCGCATAGCGGGGGGATACATTCGGGATGGAAAGACGGCTACTGGCGCAATGAGTACATGGACAGTGCCTTTAAAGGATTTTGGGATAAACAGTGGTGAAGGGCACCTGGCAGTGTTACTGAGCGCAGATGAGTTGTCTTCCGCTCGTGAGGAAAGCTACCGGCTATACCGTTTTGCTGTCCCCGGTCGTCCGGAGCTGAACAAAATGCATACTGATATTAACATGGGAGGCAATAACCTGAACAATACGGCTACCGTGAATGCACAGGCTGGACATTTCAGTGGCGATATCCGGGCGAATGTCGGCCAGTTTCAGGGGGATATTCGTAGCCACGATGGTTGGATTGTGACGACAAAGAATAAAGGCTGGTTAAATGAAACCTATGGTGGTGGTTGGGTGATGTCGGACAGCAACTGGCTTCGCAGTGTCAATAATAAAAGCGTTTATACTGAGGGGCAAATCAAAGGCGGTACCCTCCGGGCTGATGGGCGTTTGTCGACCGGGGAGTTTTTACAACTTGATAAAGTGGCTGTGGCGGGTACGCCCTGTTTACCCAACGGATTGGTTAGCCGCGATAGCAAAGGCGCCATACTGTCCTGCCAGTCGGGTCTGTGGACAAAAGCAGAAGCCACCTTGCAGCAGAATCAATGTTATCAGGATGGAAACTGGGGGGACGTGATTTCGCTGAACACCGATGTAAGCCCGGATATTATGCGGCGGGATTGAAATTTGTGGGTTACCAAAGCAGCGAATCAGCTTATGTTATTACCTGCTGTAAATGAAAACGTCACATGTTCGTATATCTGATTTTTATTTTGGTGGTTTTGTGTTGTCCTTGCTTTGCACTGGTGAGCAGATTAACGCCTTGGCGGGGATTTATCTGTTCGGGTTTCCTGCACAGGAAAAAACGGTATTACGTCATTCATCTTTCCCCGACTGACAGGATAGGGCGTCTGACGCGAAGTTGAACCCGGTGCTTGCATGCGGCATTTGTTCGCGAACTTGAAGGGGCACTTTTGCGGGCAGACAGGGATATTCTGTTTCGTTCTCACTTGATGCGACTAGCTCAGATACAACTGGCTTGTTCGGTTTTGGCGCATTACCCAACAAGGCGTTATCGGATGGTTAAAGTGGTTATCACTCGCTGGGAACGAACAGGGATTACATTACAAAACTTACTGTATGAATGGCGTTATGTTTCAACGGCTGCCCGTGGTGTTATGGTGGTGGTGAGGTGTGACTTTTTAAACCTCAACTAACATATGTTAAATGTACATAAAGTTGTCAGTCGAAGTCTAAAAAGTTACTCTCCCACAGGTAAGCCCTTTTCTTCAATATTTATGGCGGCGTTTAGATAACTCTCCCAAATATCTTGAATTAGCTATTAAAGAATTACTGTTGTTATTTATATATTATTTTGATCATCATTATTTTCTTTTTCATCATCCTTTCTGAGGATTGCAACCTTACGTTCAACAGTATTTAAAGGATCGTAATAACCTCTGACAGCTGCTGTTCTGATATTTGCTGTAATAGCACTGTAGTGGCGTTCAAAATCTAAGACTATGCCACATTTCTCTGCATGCATTCTTATGAACCCACGGATCATGTTTTCTCTGAAACAAAACCAGCCTGGGCGCACACCAGAACGACCACGTAATGCATGAGTAATAATACTCCCATGATTATCTTTTCGTAGTTTCGTAAAACGTTTTTTGAATTCTTCCAAGCTGAGATTTGGCTGGTTAAGTTTATTCATTACAATTACATAAGATGCTATGATATGATCCAACTCTCTAGTCAAATCTGCACCTTCTGCCATCGCCCATAAGATGTAATGCATATGTTCATCACGAGATGTTGCCATGTCATAACTTTGTTTAAGAGACTCTTCTACTGACATTACAGCAGCATTTAATGATGCTAAGAACAGTTCTTTGTTTACTTGAGTAATTGTATCTTTTGATTTAAAACATTCATGCAATAGTTTATTACACATCAAATGTACATAGTAAGGAAATCCATCACTTAAAGCGCAAATTCTGTCACTTATATCTGAAGGAATATCTATATTAAAATACTCAAAAGCACTGGTTATAATTAGTTTTCTGCCTGTCCAGTTTAGCCTTTCAAGTTCGATTTGCTCTAATTGTCGTTGACTTGATAGATGGCCTCCAATTAGGTCAGTTACTGATTGACCAATACCAGTAAATATTATTTTTACCTTAACTTCACCATCACTCAGTTGCTTAAGTAATATTCCAAACTTGGCTCGTTGTTCATCATTGGAGATCAAATCAAATTCATCAATAACTATTACTGTTTTTTGGGAGTATTTTTTTCCCAAGAAATCTAAGGCGGCAACAGCGCTTGGAATATTATTTATTATTGGGCGTTTTTGTTCTTCCCTTTCTGATAGGCTAGTTTCCGCTTTTATTCCGGGAATATTAATACCTAATGTTGTTGTTGATTTGTATTTACTTTTAGGCATATTACCAATGCCCTGATAATAAATTGATTCTATAATGCTTTCTAGGGTTGATTCTGGATCGCAACTTACATAAATAGGTTTATTATCAGATGATTGAACCAAATTTGCAGCAGTATGAGCAAGTGATGTTTTTCCTACGCCCCTGTCGCCGTAAATAAATACATGACGGCCTTCAGCATGCAATGCTAGCTGAATTACTTCTAATTGATGGTCTCTTCCAAACAGTCTTTCAGGAGTACGAACTGGTACACTTAGCGTAAGTATCTCATTCACTTTTTTGGCAAAAAATTGGAAATCATAACCCGTAATGGACATGAAGGACTCTCCTTTTTCAATCGTATAAAAACATTATCTCATAAAAATTTATTATTTGGTCAAACAGTAAAGGGAATTGATGAACAAAACCATTCAATGGGTCTATTCGCTATAATTTGATGAGATTGGTAGCATTATATTGCTGTATTGCCGTTACCTAACATACAGTTATTGCTAGCAGGATTGAAGCCTAAGCATTTGGACTAGTGAAGTCGTAGCTTTATATAAGATACAAGTCGCGGTGATTGTTCGGGAACTTGTTAGATGATGCTCAGAACCTATTCCACGAGATACGTCTTAATAACCTCTTTTCTTCATGATAGTTACGGAAAACAAAGGAAAGGAGTGGAGGTGAGCAATGGGATTGAAAATTAACAGTGATGTAGCATCACAAAGTGATGGGGATAGTTGGACAGAATAACTGTTTTTCCTACCGTAGGCTTTTTTAGTAGTTGCAATTGTTGAGGATAGGCGATATCAGAAAGTGGTTGGCCATGTATCTATTTCACCGATGACAATGGAAACTGGAGTGGATCAGATTGGTCTTATTGGTCGATGATTGGGTAAGGATGATAACCGATGCTGGCGGCATGTTAAGACGATGACGACCCAGAAGATTGCATTAATATTTTCTGTTTTAGGCTGGGTGTTCAAACGGGAAGTTTATATTGATAGGTGCAAATAGCAGCTCCAAGGACAATTCTAATAAGTCAAATGTCACGATCATTGTAGATACCTATGCTCAATCAAACAGTGGGGGCAAACGTGCAGCCATCCTGTACAGTCTGGTAGGCATCTGCAGACTGACTGGTGTGGAGCCAGAGGCCTAACTGCTACGTCATCAGCAATATTGTGGGCTGACCACCAACAAGGTACACGAATTATTCCCGTGGAATGTCAGCCTCACTGTTGCATAATAGCCAATACGGTTTACATAAGCCGCTTACTTTCATATTTAGGTGTAATTTTTACTTTTTCATATTGAGTTTTTTATCGTCATCCTCTCTGGTTTTGCCCAGTATTCTTCCCTGTATCGGGTAATCATATGATTAGACTCTAATCACTACTGAATAAGTCGCATTTCTGTGCCCGTTGTTTTGTCAAACAACTCGATAATACTAAAAGTACGCCAGGCACAGCGCTAAATAAAACAAACAAGGATGTTGTGTATGACAACTGAAATACCGCCTCTGTCGTCGACGTCTGAGGCTGAAATTGACAGCTTGCGGCAGGCGGTTTCTCAAGAGATCCAATCTAGGTTGTTGTCGTTAAAAAAATGTCTGGGGTATCTGTCAATATTGCTTGTTATTGTCAGTATAGCGTTGCTGGCATTTGTGGTACGGCAGCAGCAACATCAGTTAGTGGAATTTCAGTCATTGATGCGAAATGGCTCATTCCAGCATTTGCCTGATGAGGTGCAAAAGCTGCACGAACGACTTGATAAAGCGGATACCGGCTTTGTCTCCCGTCAGGACTGGCAAATGCAAAATAACCGGTTTCATCAGGCATTGATAGCGCAACAGGGAGCCGTCAACGACCAACAGAAACAACTCGCACAGTCAGTGACTGATTTAAGCCGTGCTCATCAGGATCTTACCGAAGTAGTGAGTGTATTGAAAAATACCGTGAAACAGCAGGAAATGCGCGTTGACGCAATAATCACGTGGAAATCTCAGCAGGAAAAGCATCTGGTAGAAAAGCTGGCACACCTGACCGGGAGGTTCTTCGAACGAAGAAACGGATAGTGGCCCCTTTCATACTTTCTGGTATTGAACGTCGGGGAGAACAAGTTTATGCCGTTATTATTCCACGAGACACAGATCCTCATTCCCAAATATCTCAAATGCGTTTACTGACTCCGGGTGAACGTGCATTTGAGTGGACGTTGGTCAATATCTCTGATCATCAGGCTTTGTGCCAGGTACAGGGGCATCGTCAAACCCTGTCAGTCAATGGAGGGTAATGATGAGAAAAGATTTTTTCAGCCAGAGGAAGGGAGTGGTGCTGATTGGCGTTGTTATGTCTCTGTCAGCTTCGGCGGCACAGATTGCTATCTCTGAACAGACAGTGATGGGAATGAAAGCGACTCAGCAACAGGTCACGCAGGCTGAAAACCACCTTGAAAAACGCCGCCGCATCTCAAGGAGGACATGTCTATGCAGGTTACGGGGGTAATGTGGATTTTACTCTGATGAATTCGGTGGGCCGGATAGCCTCATTGGGCGGGGAGTCTGGCGGCATTTCCGGCGTTTGATGCAATGCGCCAGGCATTACCGATGGTGCAGGCTGTTATATTGATGGCGGTGACTATCATATTACCGCTGATTATAGTATTTGCTGTCTACGAATATAAGACGGTTATTACGCTGACCTTTGTCATGTTTGCGCTGAATTTTTTGATATTCTGGTGGGAGTTGGCACGCTGGCTAGACAGTTGGCTTCTGGAGGCATTGTATGGTTCAGATACGCACAGCCGCTGGAATATGGCCGGTTTTCAGAATAGTACAGACGATATCATTATGAGTTTTGTGATGGGGACGATGTTTATTGTGTTGCCGGCATTGTGGATGAGTGCTTTGTCTTGGGCTGGAGTTAAAGTTGGTGGAGTAATAGAAAATGCAGGCAGCACAGCAAATAAGGATAGCAAGGCGGCTGGCAGTCAATTAGGTTATAAGATATCTGGAAAGCTTTAATTGTTACTTAGTATAGCCTGATATGGATGACTGGATAGGGTTATTCTTGATCTCAACAGTCATCTGATTCCCATGAATGTCTTTTATAAGTGTCTTTATCCCAATCTTGTTCCCATGAAAAATGTTCATAAGCAGCTTTTTGCTCATTTATATTTGAATTTTTTTTATTCCACATGTTTTGAGAAATTCCTAGTAATAATACAAAGGCCAGTATAACCATTATAGCTATAGCCAATGACCCAAGCAGTAATGCAATAACTGAGCTGCCAACAAATAGATAAATTGGTAAATGTCCTATCCAACTGGGGAGATTGTATTTGTGGGCTTTGGCAACACAATGTGCATCCCAAATATGTAAACGCTGGCGTAAATTACGATAAATCCTGGCAGCTTTTGCTCCCCGAATCTGAGTGCGCATTGTACGTTGTATGTCATGATGGTTAGTCATTGGGTAGTCTCTTGTTGAAACAATGTTCAGATAAATAAGGTAGATTCACATAATAAGTGCAACATCGTTAATCTGGAAGTAAACATGTTCGTATTCCCTTAAATAATTCATTCGGTGTTTTCCCACCCCGTGTTTTTCGGGGGCGAT
>NZ_JBHFKV010000097.1:0-5599 GCF_042879355.1 Photorhabdus sp. RM71S
TATGGAAGAGAGAGATCTTAACGTTTTAATGAGAGAAATGCCTATAAAAAGTCATATCCTGATTTTTATTTAACTAAAATAACCTTATTAAAAATGTGAGATCTCACCCTGGTGGTGGGGTAGCTCTAAACTGTACATTGAACGGAAAGCTCGCCTTTAGCGAATTGTTTGATAATATTTTTGTTCATCCGGCCTCACACGATGGTGGAAGTGCTGTCGGTGCAGCTATGTGCGCAATGTATCCTGACGCTAGGATTAATGGAAATAAACTCGACAATGTTTACTTAGGACCCGATATAAATAGTAAACATGCGCTTGAAATAATAGATAGAAATCAAGATATCATAGAAGTTATTAATGCTGAAGATGAGTTTCAGTTTCTTGCGAATGAAATTAGTAATGGCAAGATAATAGGATGGGCTAGAGGTAGAATGGAATATGGTCCAAGAGCTCTTGGTAGTCGTAGTATTCTAGCTGATCCCAGACCTATTGAATCAAAATATAGAACTAATCGAATTATTAAGCAGAGAGAGTCCTATCGCCCATTTGCACCCATGGTGTTGGTGGATGAAATTTCAGATTGGTTCCTAGTTCCAGATTGTAAAGTGAACTTGGAGTATATGGTATTTAATCTCCCGGTTGTTAAAGAAAACCAACAAAAACTTGCAGCTATAACACATATAGACAATACAGCGAGAGTTCAAGCTGTTGGAGAATATAATAAAGACATCTACCAGCTAATAAAGAATTTTAAAGAAATTACAGGGGTTCCTGTTTTATTGAATACCTCATTTAATGTAAATGCGGAGCCAATTGTATGTGATGCGTATGATGCTATACAATGCTTTCTACTTACAGACTTGGACTATTTGGTTGTCGGCGATTTCATTATTAAGAAAAGAATTCGTGGTGATAAACTATACGAGTTATTGCGACCAATAAAAAAAGAGTTTGTAACTACTATCAAAAAAGCTACAAGTGAATCCTGTTCATATTACATCAATATAGCAACATACAGCGAGCGGGTTACAGAGACAGAGTTGTCCTGTTTTGATGTCGCTGATGGCATTAAAACAATTAGTCAACTTCTACTTGATGGACGTATTCGAGAAGGCGATATCATAAGTGCCTACAAACGGTTGTTAAGCAAAAGGCTATTAAATTTGGTGTTATAGGAGGATGCATGAAACCTTTTGAGATGAATTGGCCGGTGTGCGATGTTGACCTACTAACTGATGTAGAAGGAGCACTTAGATCTACGCGTTGGACGTTGTCAGGCCAGTCTGAAACATTGCCATACTTTAGTACTCTTTTCTCAAGAAGATGGGCAGACTACATAGGTATTAAACATGCTATTCCATGCACTTCTGGAACAGCGGCGTTATCCATCGCTCTTGAAACCATAGGTATCTTGCCTGGAGATGAAGTCATAGTACTAGGTATGACTTGGGTTGCAGTTGCCCAAGTTGTATATAATCTAGGTGCTATTCCCGTTTTGACTGATATTGATCCTTTAACCGGACAAATATCAGAGAAGGCAATACGAGAGAATATTACCCAGAACACCAAAGCCATTATTTTGGTACATGCTTATTGCGGCATGGTAGATGTGAAAAAAATTGGTGCTATTGCAAATAAATATGGTTTAAAAGTTATTGAAGATTGTTCACAAAGCCATGGGGCGACGTGGAAATCAAAGAAGGCTGGCTCTTTTTTTGATATATCTGTATTTTCTACCCAGCAATCAAAACTACTTACTAGTGGAGAAGGTGGGATTATTGCTACTAGCTCGGATGTTTACTATTCCATAATACAAAATTTGATGATGGATGGGAGAGCTAAAACTGATAGCGTAAATCCAAGAAATCTTATGGTTATTTCCGGTAATGGAGAAGTGCAAGGAAGGAACTACAACATTACTGAGATGCAGTGTGCCATTTTGTTAAACGGTCTGAAAAGATTAGATGGCGAGAACGAAAAGCGACGTTTAAACGCCATGATTCTTGATGACTGCCTTAGAAAAAATAAAATATGTAATATCCTTGATGCAGACGAAAATATTGATCAAAGAGTATATTGGCGTTGTGTCGTTGACTTCAATTGTGAAGTTAAAGATGAACAAGCACAAGCAATATCGAACTATTTCTCAGAGAAATATCGAATACCTTTTGAAAGGCTTGATAAACCTTTAAATAACAATCCACTCTACCAACCAAGTCGAGTTGATAGAAACAAGTATTATAGCCATTTCGAAAGACTGAATAGTATAAGTTATAAGCTTCCAGGTGCTGAGAATTTTTACAATCGAACAATGGCGTTCCCTCATCAAGTGTTACTTCAATCGGAAGATTGGATAGTTGATTTTGCAAAAGAAATAAATAAGGTTGCACATAAATGTCAAGTTGGTTTGTGATTCCTCATCATGCAAAGAGCAAACGAGATAGTGATTATCTGGTTGAAACCTTATTTTCAATACATGCTCAGTCAACCCCAGATTGGTGCGTTGTAATAGTGAATGATAATTCAAGTTTCTATGATCGATTGAATGTTAGAATAAAAGACTATTTGCCGAGCGATATAATTGATAATAGATTTCATTTTATAGTTAACGAGAAGAGGGGGGAGGTATCATCAGCAAGAAATATTGGTGTCAAGTATGCTCACAAATATGGTGCCAATATCATTTTTTTCAGGACGATGATGATATTGCGCATCCATATCGTATAGAGAAAACGTTATGTGCTGCAGAACAGATTAATCAATCAGACTTAATTATTAGCACAACCTTTACCGGAATCGATGAAAGTGGTAATTCGGTTTCTCTCGAAAACTTTAGGAGTGATATGCTCGACGTCGCTGTTCAGCATAGTCGGTATACTCCAGAAGGAAGCAATAAATACCTCGATATGATAAGGCACTGTGGGTACATATTCCCGACGTCAGGCACGGCAGTCAATGTTGACTTGGCGCTTAGATGTCCATTCCCAGACTTTTCAGTTTCGGAAGATCATGTCACTTGGATGAATATGGTTGCGGGTGGGGCATTTATTAAAATACTAGAAGATATTCCATTTAAATATAGGTTCAAAGGAGATGCTGTGCATCGTCCTGATACCTTTTTGGAAGAAAAGTATAAGAACGATATTGAAGGCTTTATAATCTCAATGAATTCATATATTGAAAAATTTGGTGCTTATTTCAATATTAACGAGGTTATTGAAGAATTCCTAAACAGATTAAATAATTGTTTATCTGTACAAGGAAACTATACTCTATCAGATATGTATAATTTTAAAGCCTCTTTTCTTGAAATAAAAAGTAAGATCAAGGAGTAAGAAATTTATGACTCTAAGTATAATCATCCCTTCTTATAACAAAAAAGAAAGCCTAATGTCCTTGCTCTCTTTACTAAACAAGCAAAGTGCGGACTTTAGTGACTTCGAAGTAATAGTTGTAGATGATGGTTCTAGCGATGAGACTTGTCTCGCTGTTACTAAACAAGTTTACAACTATAAACTCAAGTATATATATGTACCTGACGAAGGTTTCCGTGTAGCTCGAGCGAGAAATATTGGAGCTAAAAATGCAAAAGGGGAGCTACTGGCTTTTGTTGATGCTGACGTACTTTTGCCAAGCGATTTCGTTAAGAGCGTGATTAAGTTCCATATATCTAACCCACAATCAGTTTCGATTGGAAATGTATACGGTCTGTACTCTGAAAATAAGTGGGATCTAAAGGTTGACCTAGATGATGTAGACAGCACAATTAAAAGGATGAAAGAACTGGGTGTTGGCAAAGATATTCGCCAAAGCTCGTACGCGAGATTCGACTATAAATTGTGCTCCATGCCTGCACCTTGGGTTTTTTTATGGGGAACAATATTTAGTGTAGAAAAAGAACTCTTTGAAAAAGTGGGCTGTTTTGATGAACATTTTAAATCATGGGGTGGTGAAGATATTGATCTTGGTTTCCGGCTACACAAAGCTAATTCTCAATTTCATTTGTTTGAGGGGATAGAAGGTATACATCTGTCTCATCCAGAGGATGATGATGCAAACTATAAGACCAACTTGGAAAATAAAAAGTATATTTCTGAGAAGTATAGTAATGAAATGACTGATTGGCTTATAAAAGAAGAGAATATATTCAAATTAAATGATTTAATAATTTCAAAAAACACTAACAAAAAGGATTTTTAATATGATTAACGTTGCTATTGTAGGTGTTGGAAATTGCTGTTCGTCTCTTTATCAAGGGATTTATTTTCACTCAGATAGCGATCCAATAATTAATAATCTAGGTATTTCAATCAAAGATATTAATGTGAAAGCTGCATATGATGTTGATTGTAGGAAAGTTGGCTTACCAATATCAAAAGCAATTTTTGCAAAACCCAACTGTGCAAGGGTATTCTGTACCGATTTGCCAGAAGGTCCGATCGTCGAGAAAATTGAAGTTTTTGATGGTGTATCTCCGTATATGAGCAATCAACCTGAAGATCGCGGGTTTCGGGTTTCGAGTGATCAAAAACCAATTGACTTGGTTTCTGGCCTTAAAGAAAACGAAATAGATATATTGATAAACTATTTACCTGTTGGCTCTCAGAAGGCTACCGAATATCTTGCTGAATGTTGTCTGGAATCTGGTGTTTCGTTGCTTAATTGTATTCCAGTTTTCATAGCGTCTGATCCGGAGTGGGACAAGAAGTTCTACGATAAAGGCATCCCTATCATAGGTGATGATATGAAGAGTCATTTAGGTGCGTCAATATTGTCACAAGTATACCAGGAATTAGCACACTCAAGAAATCTAACTGTTGACTATCATCAGCAAATTAATATTGGTGGAAATACTGACTTTAATAATATGATGGTTCAAGAGAGATTAACATCCAAAAAAATCTCGAAAGAGAACGTTATTAGAAGTCAAAATGAAATTGCCGGAGTGTATGTTCACGAGGATTCTATTTTTGCCGGACCATCGACTTATATACCTTATTTGAAGGATAATAAGGTTGCGCATATACGCTTGGAGCTTACCGGGTTTGGAGGAAGCAAAGTCGAAATTGACACTAAATTATCGGTGCAAGATTCTGAGAACTCAGCTGGCGTTGTGATTGACGCTATACGTTATTTGAAGATTGCTAGAGACATGGGATTAAAAGGTGCCTTAAAAGGTCCTTCAGCATGGACTCAGAAAACACCCCCTGTGCAGTTAAAAATCGAAGAAGCAATTTCTGAATGTCAAAAGCTGGTTGCCTTTGAAGTACCAAAATACATGTTTTAAGTTTGAGGGGAACTATGAACAAGCCAATTTATGTTTTAGGTTCTGGGTTATCACATGACGGATCAGCGTGCTTAATGAAGAATGGTAAGATTATCGTTGGCATTGAAAAAGAAAGGCTCACGAAGATTAAGCATGATGGATTTAATGATAATGATGCTATAAGGTATTGCTTAAACGCAGCAGGAATCACTTTTAAGGATGTATACCCGTCATCTTTCAAGTTGCCTCTTTGTTGGCTGCACTCGCTCACCCCGGTCACATAGTTTGCTATGCTCCCGGGGATTCACTCCCTTGCCGTCGCGATGCATCTTG
>NZ_JBHFKV010000098.1:0-5211 GCF_042879355.1 Photorhabdus sp. RM71S
TCGCCCCCGAAAAACACGGGGTGGGAAAACACCGAATGAATTATTTAAGGGAATACGAACATGTTTACTTCCAGATTAACGATGTTGCACTTATTATGTGAATCTACCTAATATTTATATTTCAATGCCGATTTTTCATCATCGATTATTTAACTGGTTTATGAGAAAATTTACTTTTGTAGTTGAAAACATCATTAAAGATAGTTGTTTTTGGAAAATAGATTATCTGATTAAACTATTTATATCCTTATTATCCTTATTATCCTTATTATCCTTTTTCATGGGATATAAGCATTAATAAAGTCTATTTTTGTTTTTCATTTTTCAACGATAGATTTATGATAGGCCGATTTTAAACCTGTTATTAAAAATCATTGTTTTAACTTCTGATTTTAATCAGTATAAGGTTTTAACGGTTGTTTTTACCACTTTTGATGCCTGTTTTATATTAAGTTTAATTTTGAGTATTTAAGATATCGCGGTTTGGCATAATCAATGCCACATAATAATGCTGTGAGTAACAGGATTCGTATATTTAATTAAATCTTTTTTATATAAAATTTTTAATAACTCTATATTTGTGCTTTTAAATGATTACGGCAGGTTAAATAAATGTAAAATGAGCGGGGGATAAAATCGTCGATAAATGTATTAAACATGACAGGGAATAAACCATTTTTAGCGCCTGTACTTTTTTAAAGTTTGGCATTAATGGTATTAAAATCAAGGCCCATTTTTTTAATAGTTTTTAATCTTGTTAAACGGTTCTATTTTTTGCTGTTAATCTAAGAATTTTCCGGCTTCTTTTAATGACTTATCTGATTTTTCGAAAACGTATTACAACTATGTAAAATCTTTTGTTTAAGCAAGTTTGTTTAATGCAGTGATTTGTCATTTTGTCATTTTGTCATTTTGTCACTTTGTTAATCAGTTTAGACCCGTTTTCCCTGATGTTTTTTCTTCCAATATCAGTATAACTTCGA
Organism: Photorhabdus sp. RM71S; assembly: GCF_042879355.1. Classification (NCBI taxonomy): domain Bacteria; kingdom Pseudomonadati; phylum Pseudomonadota; class Gammaproteobacteria; order Enterobacterales; family Morganellaceae; genus Photorhabdus; species Photorhabdus sp. RM71S. The sequence continues at coordinate 984 of NZ_JBHFKV010000098.1, forward strand.
ATTTTTTTATTCGTTTTGAACGATCCTTAAGTGGTTGACGCTCTGTGATAAAAATGCAGCTTAAACGAGTTTAATCGGGGAAAAATGGCATCATAAAAAAACAAACCTCGTTTTAAATAGCGAGGCTTGTCAGCCTAAGTATTTTTTAGCTAGTTAAAATGTGGATGATTTTTCCTTACCGATAAAAATGCTGCGGTAGGAGGAATAATAACTGACTAAAAGTACTGGCATAGAAATTAGAAAACCTAAACCAAAAGTCATTAGCGAGATTATGAAAATGACTGTTACGGTGATAAAGAATAATAAACCGGGCAATAAATTCTTTTTCACCGCTGCCAAGCTCATTGATACGGCAGCACTAAATTTCAAGTTATGGATGACAATTAACGCTGGTGCAAACCAGGTCAATGCAGCATTCACAATTGAGAAAACCATCAGAATAAAAACACCAAGAAATAATGAGGGCAGACTATTTTGGAGCATTTCTACTGAGATTTCACCATGTTGAGCGGCGGCTAATAGGATATGAATTATGGCACTACCACCGACAATAAACATTGCGATAACACCGAGGAGTATAATACCAAGCATTAAAGTACCAACGCTGAGCAGTGACGCAAAATTTTTCTGAAATCCGCTAAAGAGTAGTCCTAATTCAAATTCTCCGCTAGTCCTCTGTTTTTCGCACACGGCAATCATGCCACCGATAAATACAGGGTTAAAAATACAGGTAAATATCCCAAGGAAAGGAATAAGCACTAAACCAGCTATACACATAGAATAGATAATGTAGAGCAGTATCCACATGCCCCATTTATTCTTGACAAGTTGCCATGCTTGGCCTATCCATTTTACACCTTCTATGCTACTGAGGGACTGACCATCAGGAATGAATACTTCCTGATTATCTTCGGGTATAACATTGGGACTTAAGTTTAGGTTTTGGTGTTCCATATATTTTTCCAATTAAGTTTGTTGATTCATAATATTTTAAATCGCTTTTTTGGCTGCATCTTGGAAGATGTAGTCAGATTGAGAGATTAGGTAAACATATTATATTAATTCCATTGTTCAACAAGTATTAAATATAAGTGAAGACCAGAAAATATAAATAATTTTCTACAAATTGTTGCTAAATGTTTTTAATTGTATCAAATTGATAATAATTGTAATAAAGTGTTTCAATGTTAACTGATGGCTGAATTTAATTAATTTCTAACCTATAAAATCGGAATGATTTTAATTCCATTGGGTATTTTTTTCTGTAGAATGGAAAGCCCTACTAATAGTTAGTAGTTGGCATTTTAACGCTAATAAGGAGCACATATGTCAGACTTAATCTATTTAACTTTAAAGGGCCGTAAGCAGGGATTGATATCGGCAGGTTGTTCATCGATAGATTCAATAGGAAATAAAGGTCAATTAGATCATACAGATCAGATATTCATATATAATCTTAATCATTCTTTAACTTGGGATCAGCATGCCAAGCACCATCCCATAACATTTAAAAAACCTGTTGATAAATCGTCACCGCTTTTGGGAATAGCGATGTCAGAAAATGAAGTATTGGACGGTATCTTTGATATTTATAGAACGAATCAATCCGGGATTCAGGAGTTATATTACACTATAAAGGTAATTGAGGCGACGATAGTTGATTTAGCTGTTTATCACCCCCATTCGATAACACATGCTGGCGCACAGCCGCAGGAAACGATATCTTTACGTTATAAGAGTATCACATGGACTCATCATATAGCAGGGACAAGTGCTTATAGTATTTGGGATGATCGCGTTTATTAATTTATTTGCCGGTAAAATAGTGTTGTTTTACCGGCAAAGTTACCATTTGTTTTTCCTATAATATTTACCATGAGCAATCATGTATACAACATTGTAAATAATAACTAAAACAATAGAGCTATAAAATAAAAAATCATTATCAGTTGTAGATACATCGAAAAATGGAATGTAATCAAAATTAAAAACATATAGATGATAACAAATAAATGACATTGCAAGTAATAAAGATGAGAAATTAACATAGACATTATCAGATATTAAAAGATTTTTAAAAGCAAAATATAGGGGATAAAGTATGAGTAATGAAAAAATGATATATGCATAGCTCATTTCTATCTTATTCCTTAATATGATCTATACCCGTCATCTTTCAAGTTGCCTCTTTGTTGGCTGCACTCGCTCACCCCGGTCACATAGTTTGCTATGCTCCCGGGGATTCATTCCCTTGCCGTCGCGATGCATCTTGAAATCAATAGGGTATATATTGTCTATAAATAGTATCTGCATCACCATAAGCTTGAAGGTTCTATTTAACTTTCAACAATTACAACTTCTTTCTACTTCTATCATGTGCAATCATATATGTAATACTACACAATATAGCCAGTACAATAGAACTATAAAACACAAAGTCATCATCTGAAGTAGATACATCAAAAAACGGAATATAGTCGAAATTAAAGACATATAGATGAAACGCGATAAATGCTATCAAAAGCAATGCTGCTGAAAAGTTAACATAGACGTCATAAGACATTAACAGCTTTTTAAAAGTGAAATATAGGGGATAAAGTATGAGTAAAGAAAAAATAATGTATATGTAGCCCATTTTTACCCCCTAATATGACTTGTATTGTCCATATACAGTGTTCACATCTCCTATAATTTCAAGAGCGACCTCTTTGTAATTCATTGTCTCTATACCTTGTCGTTTTAAACCATCAAGAAGATCAGCATTTATATATCGATACAATCGTTGACTATCTGGCTCAAGCTTGTAGCCAAGTAGTCCATTGAGAGACATTCCAACATCAACCGATGTATATATCACATCAGCATCGCGTTTATCCATTCTAAAAGCTTTTTCTCCAATTCCTTCATAGACGAATTTAACTGGCCCAGTATAGCTTTCGCGATAAAGGATATAATAACCACTTTCAACAACATTATTGAAGCCGTGAGCCATCAATGATGCTCCAAGTGTTGCTCCAACACCGCTATCAATAGCAAGAAATCCACCTATGAGTTGTATACTGCCAGATACAAATCCAATCCATGAGACAATCAAATTAACTGTCTCATCATTCCTGCTTTTAGCATTTTCACTGTTTACCTTTTTCTTTACAACAATGGCTTGCCTTACACTCTTTTGAGAAAGCATTGCATCTTGCTCTTCTAATGATCGGATTTCTTCGTCTAATAAAGCTATTGCTTCAGAGATTGAGATCTCCCCGGTATTTATCTTTGATGTGTTTTCTTGGCAATAGGCCATGACTTCACCGATAAAATGGTCTTTAGCCAGACTCCATTTTACATATTTATCGGCAACTCTGTTCATAAGCATCATCAACACATTTTGTTTATCCATTTGAATTTTTAGGAGTTTTCTTTCTTCATTAGTACTGTTATCCAAGTATCCTCTGGCCGAAGGATTTCTTTCGTAAAATTCATCTAAAGCATCCATAATGAGTAACCTGTTGTTTTGAATTTAGCTTAAAATAGTATTATGCACTAAAAATATACAATGGAAATTATAAGTCAAGGTTTATTTTTACTTGTAAGGATACTTTCTTAGCGTGTTTTAAGACGTAGGATTATTAGCAAAGTCCGTTATAAATTTTCTTCAATGAAAATATTAATTCTTCATTTATTTTTTGGATATGTTTCTGTTTTTCTGAAAAATATGATGTAATTATTTTATATAAATTAACACTTTAATTTATTTAGATGTTTGGTAAATCGAGTGTTATTAACAGAAATATAATTAATTGATTTTTTGATAAGGAGGTTATTATTATGTGAATACAAGTTAAAAACTCATTTAAATGAATGGCTTTCATTGAGTAGTTGTTGTAAATATAATGTTTTTCCGGTTTTCCTTTTCTGGCATTTGATTCTTTAGGCTCTTCTATTAATGCATTCGGTAAAGATCTGCCTGAGAAAATATGGGAAGATGTTCTTTGTAACTTGATTGCGGGTTTTCCAGAGATATTATAGCCTTGATAATGAGTGGCGATGATTAACTGATAAGACAGAGAAACGGATTGTGGCAAAGAAAGAAAAACGACCTCACCATGACGCGTTATTCAAACATTTTTTAACGCAGCCCGAAACGGCCAGGGAATTTTTATCCCTTTATCTGCCCGAAGAGGTCCAGTCGTTGTGTGATTTAGCCACATTGAAACTGGAACCCGGCAGTTTT
>NZ_JBHFKV010000099.1:0-5070 GCF_042879355.1 Photorhabdus sp. RM71S
GGTCGAAAATATCATCACGACGTACCAAAAAAATAGTTTTGGTGATAACGATGACAGCTATCTTGAAGTTGAAACCTTGTATTTGCTGATGTACGTCACACGCTATATCCGCACGCAAATCACGAGTAAGTTTGCTCGCATGAAGCTCGTGAAAAACGGTACCCGCTTTGCGCCCGGCTCGGCAATTGTGACACCCAACATTATCCGCGCTGAGTTAATCGCCCAGTATAAGGCACTGGAATACAACGGTTATGTTCAGGATTCAAAAAGCTTTGCAGATGGGCTGATTGTTGAAGTCAATGCGCAGAATCCGAACCGGGTAGATGTGTTATGGACGGGGACACTCATCAATCAGTTGCGCGTCTTTGCACTGCTCAATCAGTTTCGCTTACAACCGGCAGCATAAGAGGTAAACATGGGTAATACATCAAACAGACTCGCGGGTACCGCTTATGTCACTGTTGACGGCATTCGAATAATGGTCGCAGGGGATTTCACCTGGAGTCCCTCAACAGTCACCCGTGAAACCTTAACGGGCATGGACTACGTACACGGTTACAAAGAGAAACCCCAGGCGGGCTTTATCTCCTGCAAAGTCCGTGACAGTGGCGGAACAACTGTCGCGGATTTTAATGACCAGACTAACGTCACAATCGTTGCTGAAATTGCGAACGGTAAAACCATTATTGGCGAGGGTATGTGGACCGTCAACACGCAAGAAGTCAACAGCGAAGATGCGACTTTTGAGGTGCGCTGGGAAGGCACCTCGGTAACAGAAAATTAATTTGGAGAATCAGCATGTTAGAAACAACAAAAACTATCGTATTGAACACCCCGATTGAAAGTAATGACGGCAAAGTCCGCTACGAGCAGATCGACCTGAAAGAACCGGTATTGATTCAGGTTGAGCAGTTTTATGAAGCGCAGAACAAATCAAATCATTCAATTGCCGCTATGCGTCTGTTGATTTCATTGGTTTCAGAAATCCCCGAGCCAGTACTGAAAAAAATGTCTATTAGTGACTTCTTGCAATGTCAGGAGTTTATTTTAGGTTTTTTGGACTCGAAGCGCTCAATAGCTGGCAGCAATTAGCCGCTGACGTCACATTTTATTATAAGTGGGGGCCGCGTGATACGTGGCTTCTGACAAGATCACGTCTTGAATGGTGGGCTGAACAAGCCAATCGGATGAATAAGGAGCGGTCCAATGGCTAATGCTTTTGATTTTGAATTAAATGCTGATGAGAATGTCACGAAAGTTATCGATGAAATCAATGAAAAGCTGAATGGTCTCAATCCCAACCTGGCAAAAACCAGAGAGGGGCTGAAATTTGGTGGTTCTGAGTCGACGGATGGCGTAAATGTACTTGGCACAAAGCTACGCGATATGTCACGTTACGCCAAGGATAATGTTCAGCATATCGGTGACATGGTTCCACCGCTTAAGAACTTTGGTGAGCTTGCGGCCAAATACGGCGGGATAGGGGCTAAATTAGGTGGCGTGGGGCTTATGGCATATGGCGCAACAAAAGCCTTCAACGCAATGAAAGAGGCGGGAAAAAATGCCTATAACATAGATGTAGGTGCTAAAAACTCTGCAATGAGTACCGAGAATTTCACTAGATTGGCTGGCACTATGCGGATACTGGGTGCAAGTGCGGATGATGCTTTTCACTCTGTAGAGGGGTTATATAAAGCTTTCAACGAACCATTACAGGTTAGAAATGCAAATCAATTAGCTCAATTGAATGGTATGGGGGTACATATCTATGAAAATAAAGATGGCACAGCAGATGTGTATAAAACCATTCAAGAATTGGCTAAAGAGTTTCCTAAATATTCCTCAGATAAGCAAAAGACAATTGCGGATTTTCTTGGGCTTGATGAACATACGTTGGCCCTATTGAGGGATGGCGCCAAACTTAAAGAGCTATTAGCTAAATCTGATGAGTTCGGCTTGACAGTTCCAGACAGTCTGAACCAGCAATTAACTAAAGTTAATTCCCAGTTGAATGAAATATCAGCAAAATGGGAGGGTAATACGGAAAAATGGAAAAATCAGTTTTGGCTTTCAGATCCAGGGCAAACAGTACTTACAGTTTTGGATAAAACAGTGACAGATGGGGTTACATCTGGCTTTTCATTATTTAATTTTAATGCTGGAGGTAAACAAAGGGAGCTTTTGGAAAAAGCGCAAAAAGATGAAAAATTCAAAGACACTCTAACATGGAAGGAATCATTAGATTTAAAGCTTACATATGCATCCGAAGACCTTATTAAAAAATTAAATGCGTACTATTTCCCAAATTACAAAGAAAAATCTATTGGCGACAAAGTACCTGATCCATCTAGGGTTGCTGAACCGCCGAAAATAGAACCTCCTAAGTATCCCGATCCTTACGGAAAACCAGTGAAAGACTCATTCGGTTTGAGAATTAAAAATCCGGGAAATGTACGCGACGCACCTAATGGGATAGGGTATGTGCAAGGGAAAAGTGGAACATTTGTTAAGTTTGGTAATGATCACGATGGCCTCTCTGCATTAGCTCGTCAGTTAATGCTGAACGGCGACAGGGGAAAGAATACCGTTAATAGCACAATCAGCACCCATGCGCCGCCAGGAGACATAGATAGAAATAATACTCAGGCATATATTAACTTTGTTTCAAAAGAGACGGGCTTTCTTCCTAATCAACAGTTAGATATGCATGACCCTAAAGTACTTGAAAATCTGATGGTGGCGATGATCAAACAAGAAAATCACGGCCAACAACCGTTTAGCCAAAAACAGATCACGGATGCGATAAACGCCGCTATCTTTGACCCGAAATGGCAGGGTTTGCGTGACAGATATTATCTAGGCCATCAGCGCATGATGAATCAATCCGCACCGCTTGAATCTGATAAAAGCCCCCCTTCTACCTTTGCAAATCAAGCAAATAATAGCGAGCTTGCTCAGAACATAGCCGACGCGATTCAATCGGCAATTGGTGAAAACAAACTCCAGGTAGAAATCACGATTGTCAGCAATAAGACTGGGGAACGGCAGCAATTTAATGCAAAAACTGGGGGTAGAGTAACAACATCTATGCAGTATCCTTGAAAACATTTTATTTCCCATTCTTCAATGTAATTATTATCATATTTTGAATAGGGTTATGAATGGGTGACATACGGACGTGGATAACTGAATAGGTAATGTATAAATATGACTGAGATTTGGATTGTCCTTATAGTATTCATAGTCTCGCTAATGATTGTGCGCTCTTCAAAGTCAACATGGTACAGATCGATAGCTACCGTAATAGCTTCGTTGATTGGTGGGGTTGGAATTTTAGCGTTGGTTGTTTTCGTGTTTTTTAGTTCCAGTTCTGATTGTAATTCTAATACTGGTGGTTTTTACGAGAATAATGGCGTGCTTTGTCATGACAAAGAAAAAATTTCAACGTTAACAGGTAAAAGCGATGGAAAAATTACACCTATCACCAAGTTTATCATTCTAGATAAAGACAAAGCTCTTGTTTACCCTAAGGATATGGAAGCTCAAATCATTTTTACCGAGGATGGAGAGCTTAAAATAGTAACATATGAAGACTATAAGTCTTGGAAAAGGCTACATGAGGAATATGAAGTCCCTGTCACGCTCAATGTAGATTATAAATGCCGAGGCGGTTCATCCAAGAGATATTTTAATGTATTAACTGCCCCTCAAAAATTAAATAATGATGGTGCTAAAGCTATTTGTTATAGAGGTGAGGATTATACACAAATGTTAGCTGAGCAATCTGATCAAAACGGATTAGCTGGTGACGGTCTTAGGATCACCTCTACATGGAAAGTAAAAGACCTCGAAGTTATGTATGTTGCTTTATACAATGATAACACTGGGAAGGCTGCTATTGAGCGCGTGTTTCTAAACAATGCCGGAAAATTATCATTTTCTAGAAAGTTGATTGTGAAAAGCAGAGATATTCCAGATGCAAGTCCTGATGCCTCGTTTACTTTGTTTGGAATTGATGGGTCTGATGTCAATTTTAATATGGTTTACTTTAATGTTAATGAGCCAACATCAACAAGTATTTATCGATTCAAGGAAATACCAGGACGAGTTGATCTGCCCGCGAAAGTATCATTTTTTTCTGGTGGATCAGGTTTATGGGTTGGTGATAACGGTAACATTTCTGTTGGGTTTAGTTATATTGAGAACATACAAGACGGTAGACAATGGCGTGAAGAGCTTATTGATAAAAAAGGGAAAAAAGCATGTGACTTGGTATCGGAGGATATCGCGCCTGCTTTTCTCCAGCAATGCAAGAAATGAGTGAATAGCCCTCATGGAGTTTTCGCGCACCACCTTGCAGTCAGACAGTGCACCATTCATAAAAACGACTTTATGAACATGGAAAACCGCTGGTAGTCACCCTAGGCCAAGGATGGCTTAATTTAGCTTAAGTATATTTTTATTTGTCCGGTCGATTAAAAAATGTAACAATGATCAAATGTTAGTCAGATTAAATGCTTCCCGTACCAAGGGGTTCTGATAAATGGCACTTTGAGATTAATGTCACGTGAAAGAAGTTACACAATAATTCGCATTGACATAAAAATAAAGTTAACATATATATTAACTATGAGCTAAGGATGATGATGGAAGACGATGGGAAACTAGAGCCTGTATACAATGGCTCAAAGTTTACGGTAATCCACTGTATTGGTGCTGTTGAAAGCTTTTACGAATCAGCCAAAAGCCTGGTTAAGCAAAAAGCAAGAACTATGGAAATGCAGATAGTCATTCAAATAAAACGCCTTGCGGATGGCAAAAGAATGGCTACAGATACGTTCGTTAGCGAAGGTAGTCTTCCATCCGATAAAAAATTTTATGCTCTTAAAAGGATCCCGATAAGGGGTTATCTTTGGTTTTCGGAGTCCAGAGGTGGTGTTTGTTTTATAAGCCATTATGTATACAAAGATTACCCAAAATTAAACAAATCTAACATCCGCAAGATCCACTCTAACTGGAGAAGAATCGAGGAGGATGGACATGAAAAATGATCACATTTTTAACAACGAA
>NZ_JBHFKV010000100.1:0-4624 GCF_042879355.1 Photorhabdus sp. RM71S
TGCGCAACATGCGCAACAAGCAAATGGAATGGTTGCAGTTGAGCAACAAAGAGCCATACAAGAAGTTCAGGCCGCGATGGTGATAGCTAAAAAATTCCCGCGTGACCCCATCACTGCAATGGACAGAATTTTGCAGGCATGTACACGCCCTACTCTTGCTGAAAGTGCCTTGTATTCTTACTCACGAGGCGGCGCTGAAGTGACAGGACCAAGCATCAGGTTAGCTGAGGCCGTTGCTCAAAACTGGGGAAATATACAGTTTGGTATACGCGAGCTTGAACAAAAAAACGGTGAATCGTCTGTTGAAGCGTTCGCGTGGGATATTGAAACAAACACACGTCAAGTTAAGACCTTTACTGTTCCGCATGTTCGATTTACGCGACAGGGAAAGAAAAAGCTGGAAGATCCACGCGATATCTACGAAATGGTGGCAAACCAAGGATCAAGGCGTTTGCGGGCGTGTATTTTAGGGGTGATACCCGGTGATGTTATCGAAGCGGCAGTTAATCAGTGTGATGTGACACTCAGAAGCAATGCTGATACATCCCCTGACGCTATTAAGAAAATGATTGCAGTATTCAAGGATGAATTTGGTGTTACCAGTGAGCAAATTCAGAAGCGCATACAGTGCCGTGTTGAAGCCATGCGCCCCGCTCAAATGGTCCAGATGAAGAAAATCTATGCAAGCTTACGTGATGGTATGTCAAGTGTAGACGATTGGTTTGAGAAACCCGAAACCACTCAAAATAAAGTTGACGAACTAAATAACATGGGGAATTCAACCAATGAAAGAGGAACAGAATAAATATGTTGATGATCAATGCAATGCCTGTAAGTGCATACATTTTAGCTGGCGTTGGAAGACTGCAAACAATGAATTCTTAACTCCGGCTGAAATGAATACAGATCATCTATTTCATACTTTACGCGTAATCTGGAATAACTTCATGCCAGCTCACGTACATGTCGGAAAAGTAAAATTTTACGAATTTAGCCCTTTTTATACAAAAGAATACATGTCACAAGCAATTAAGCACTTAGCAAGAGAATTGAGTACACGCAAAGACATGCGGCTTATTCATAAAATTGAAATTGAACAAATGCTCTATTACCTGACAAATCCAATTTGTCAACATTATTTAAAAGGGAATCCAATCAATGAGCGAGGAAACGAATAAATATATTGGCAAGCCATGCCCTAAGGGACACACTCTCAGATACATAGCAAACGGGAATTGTGTTGAATGTCAGATTGCCGGTCAGAAGAAAGCAAAATCCCAACCCCAAAAACAAAAGCGAGAAAGTAAAAATAAAGTCAATCCCGATGATTTTACCCATTGTGTATTCATTATTGGAAATCCTGAAAGAGTGAGAAATTAAATTAATGAGGCAATAATGACCGAATCTCAAATAAATATTATTTTATCCGGCAAAGCAATTCCAACAGATATTTTTCCAAATGAAGAACTTGAACACTATTTCGCGAGAAAGTACAGAGCAAAAGTGAAAGAGTTTATCGAATTAGCAAATGAAAATAATAAACTAGCACAAGAAAGCAGGAGATTAAAGAAACGACTAGCTAAAGTCAATCGCCGCAATAAATATCTAAAAAAAGTTCTATTTGCCGGTGCATTTATTATGAAAGGCATTGTTCATAAATACGCATACGCTCTCAATGTTGGTACAGAAACACATGCAAATGAATTTATCGATGAAGCTGAAAAATTAACAGGTAAAAAATTACCGAAGTTTATTTAATGAGGTGAATATGACTCAGAAAACACCTTGGAATCCAAGCCGGAAAGCAATACTTAAAGTAAAAAATCCCCTTCCCCCGCCAGAAATATGTAATTATTGTGGTTCACAAGTAAAAATAGTCAATCACAAAGAAATATATGGTGGAAAAAGTTTTGGAAATTGGCCGTGGTCTTATTTATGTAGTTGCTGCGGTGCATATGTCGGCATGCACCCTTTTACTAATATCCCGCTAGGAACACTAGCGGACGCTGAAACTCGCAATGCAAGGAAGCAATGCAAGCCTTATTTCGAAAGACTATGGAAATTTAATGGCGCTATTTTTAGTCGCACGGATGCTTATAATTGGCTTGCAAATAAATTAGGAATCAAAACATGTGAATGTCACTTCGGCTGGTTCGATATTGATACATGCTACAGAGCCAAAGAAATATGCAAGCAAAAAATATTGAGGTGTAATTATGAATGAGACGAAAGAAATGCCTATTATTTTCAACTCAGAGATGGTCCGTGCTATTTTAGATGGCAGGAAAACTCAAACGAGAAGAATAGTAAAACGTCAGTATATCAGTCACAAACAAGAATTAAGATTGTGCGATGATGGATATTTTTATTGGTGGATGAAAGACGCCGAAACACATCAACCTAGGCGGGTTTCATGCCCGTTCGGAAAAACTGGCGATCGGCTGTGGGTGAGGGAGACATTTCAAGGCCCATTTGTCGATTATAATGATTCACATGATTTGTTCAAAAATCCCGAATCATATCAAAAACCAGAAAATTGTATCTATCGTGCTGATTGCGGGCAATATCCATCATTTTACGATGCTGATGACAATCTCCGCCAGGGTTGGCGAGCGGCAATTCACATGCCGCGCTGGGCTAGTCGTATCACTCTTGAAATCACAGATATTCGTGTCGAAAGGCTAAATGAAATCAGTGAAGAGGATGCAATAGCGGAGGGTTGTTATACAGATGATGAATATGGGTTCAATGCGCAACCAAGACTCTGGCCCTGCCAAAAGTGCCAAGGAGATCAAACATACGCAGCATATGCGAACGGTGTTTATTACGTTGATTGTAGAGAATGCGACACAGCAAAAAAGCGCTTTAAACTGCTATGGGAATCAATCTACGGCTTTAATTCATTTGACAATAAGCATGTCTGGGTAATTGAATTCAAGATTATTGAAAAAAGGTAACAATCATGACTAAAAATACAGAGTCTTTAATATCTGCATGTCACGAATTAGCAAGAACAGCGAAATGTGATGACTATTTAACTTTAAATGAGATTGCTGATAAGATTAAATATCTTGAAGAGCAAAACAAAAATCTTATTGTTAAAAATAATGCATTACAATCTACAATAAGGGTAATTAATCGTGTTAAAACTAATACTATCTGAAAGAGAAATAACAATGAATGATTGTCTTTGTCATCACTTTTATTTTATCTGGAAACGAATGTTCAAGCGTTACATGATAAACACACTAGCGTCACGCGGCGCTAGTTTATCAGAAGCAAAAGAAATTGCTGAGTGTGAGATTGAATCATATTCTAGAAAAGATGAAGACTGGAAATATATTCATCCGCATGATGCCGCGCAAGAATCATTATCTTATTGGAGTGATTAAAGTGGAAATAAGATTAGATAAATATGTCATCACATCAGATGAATATCAGTTCATTCTTAATGAAATTAAAATAAACAGGGAGGGTAAAAATATTGGTCAAGAGCGATTACAAACAATCGGATATTATCCCAGACTAGAGTTATTAATTAAGAAGTTAATTTTATTAGAAATTCGTCGTGATGATATTAAATCACTTCAAGAGATGAGTGATAAAATTAATCAATTTGCAACAGAAATTTCATTGAAAATAAAGTAGCTCAATATGTTAGTCCCGGCCGATACACCTGTCGGCTGGTTCAAGTATTTTAAAGGAAATAAAACATCATGAAAAACACTCTTGAGGATTTAAATAATCATCTTTTTTCTCAATTAGAGCGGCTATCTGACGAAGAGCTGTCCGGTGAAAAGTTAGATTCAGAAATTCGTCGAGCAAAAGCAGTATCAAATACAGCAGCGCAAATTATACATAACGGAAAATTAGCGTTGGATGTTCAAAAGGCATTGGGCAATCAGGAAATCAAATCAGCTCCAAAATATCTAGAGGGGAGAAAATGATATATACAAATGAAATGAAAAGCTGGATGAAAGAGAATTATTTATTGTCGTTAAACGAACTCACAGCACAGTTTAATCAGCATTTTTCTGTCAATCGCTCAAGCGAATCTATTCACGGATTCAGGAAAAGACTGGGGTTGCGTACCGGCAGAACCGGACAGTTTATTAAAGGAAACCAACCGCACAATATAGGTACAAAAGGGTTAATGAAGTGTAATTCGGGGTCATTTAAAAAAGGCCAAATAACGTGGAATACGCGAGAACTAGGAACTGAGCGGGTTGATATTCACGGCTATGTTTATATAAAAGTAGCAAATCCCAATATTTGGCGACTTAAGCACCACGTTATTTGGGAAGAATGTCGCGGAAAACTGCTTGAAAATAGCATTCTTATTTTCAAAGATAACAACTCGTTGAACTGTCAGATCGATAATTTACTGATGATTACTCGCGAGGAGAATGCAATATTAAATAAAAGTTACCCATCAACACCATCAGTCTATAAACATGCAGCCGTTAATCTAGCGCGTATAAAAATAGCTATTAAAGAAAAAACAAGAGTAAAACATCATGAAACTAATCAGCTTAATAAAGCCAATTAAGGTTAACTACTTTGGCATTGAATTATCAGCCCCTCATTGGACTAAATTTATAGCAACGGATGAGTCTGGATTAGT
>NZ_JBHFKV010000101.1:0-4229 GCF_042879355.1 Photorhabdus sp. RM71S
TCCCCTTCGATTATGTCATGACTTGTCTGGATGAGTTATGCCAGCCCGCCCCGGATCTGGAAAAACTGCTGCCATGGAAAAAGCAAGGTGGGGTTTAGTTGACGCTTACGTTTAAAGCGCTGATGGATGCCGGAATTGCCTTTGGCCAACAGCAACAGTTAACGCCGGGCGTCGCCTTGAGTCCGGCGCAGATGGCATTGCTGACTTCGGATATTATCTGGCTGACGAACCAAACGGTGACTTTGCCGGACGGCACTACTGAGGTGGTCACCGTGCCGCAGGTTTATGCGCGTGTCCGTCAGGGCGACCTGAGCAGTGATGGCGCCTTGCTGGCCGGTCATGCCGTGGCCCTTAACAGTCAGGGCGATATCACCAACAGCGGTACGATGAGCGGGCGTGACGTCACTCAACTGACGGCCAACAACCTGACCAACAGCGGCTTTATTCGCGGCGGCAAAGTGGATGTGACAGCCCAACAGACCCTCACCAACCGGGGCGGCCGGATTCAGGGGGATGACCGGGTAACCTTGACAGGCCGCGATATTACCAGCGCGTCTACGTTGCGCGGGGATGAGGCTAACCGCTGGCTGGACCGTCCGGCGGGGATTTATGTGCAGAACGATAAAGGCGCCTTATCACTGAGCGCCATCAACAATGTGCAATTAACCGCCAGTGACGTCAAAAACGCCGGTAAAGACGGTCGCACCGAGATAACCGCAGGCCGTAACCTGACGCTGGATACCTTAAGTACACACCGCACAGAGCAGGGCGACTGGGGAAAAGAGAACTACCGCCATCTGACCCAACAACAGGATATCGGCAGCCAGATAACCGGCGCCGGTGAGGTGACCTTGCAAGCCGGGCAAGATTTGACCGCCACCGCCGCCCACGTCAATGCCGGTCAACAATTGACGGCGCAGGCCGGAAATAACCTGACGTTGACCACCGGTACCGCCTCATCCGATTTAGTGGAGCACAGTAAACAAACCAGTAAAGGCTGGCTGTCCAAGTCGTCAGTGGAAACCCACGACGAAGTGCATGACCGGCAGGCGCTCAGTACCACATTCAGCGGCGATAAAGTAACTTTACAGGCCGGTAAAGACCTGCATATCAGCGGCAGCAATGTGGCAGGCACGCAGGATGTCAGCCTGAACGCCGGTCATCAGCTTACCGTCGCCACCGCCGCAGAAGCGCACAATGAAACCCATTTGCGGCAGGAGAAAAAATCCGGCCTGATGGGCACCGGAGGGATTGGTTTTACCGTTGGCAAAGCCAGCCAGAAAGTCGCCACCGACAGTGACAGCCAGCTGAGTAAAGGCAGCACGGTCGGCAGCAGTCAGGGCAATGTGACGCTCAACGCGGGAGAACAACTCCGGGTTCACGGCAGTGAGGTGATTGCCGGTCAAGACCTGACGCTGACCGGTCAACAGGTCGCGGTCACCAGTGCGGAAAACCGCCATCACACCACGACAAAAACCGAACAAAAACAGAGCGGCTTAACGGTGGCGTTGAGTGGCGCCGCTGGGGGCGCCATCAACACGGCCGTGCAAACGGCCCATGAAGCGCAACAGACCGCCGACCCGCGCCTGAAAGCGTTACAGCATACTAAAGCCGCTCTGAGCGGAGTACAAGCGACTCAGGCCGCCCGACTAGCCGAAGCCCAGGGCAGTGACGAGAAAGGCAATAATAACCTGGCCGGGGTTAGCCTGTCCTACGGTCGCCAGTCTTCTCGTTCAGAACAGCAGTATCGTCAGACCACCCAACAGGGCAGCCATCTCACTGCCGGGGATAACCTCACGATAACGGCGCACGGTGACGATAAAGGGACATCCGGCCCGAACGGCGATATCCGCATTCAGGGCAGCCAGTTACAGGCGGGCAAAGACCTGAAACTCAATGCGAGTCGGGATATTGCGCTCTCATCCAGCCAGAACACCGAACAGACCGCCGGCAAAAACAGCAGCCACGGCAGCTCGCTGGGCGTGGGCCTGACCGCCGGCCCCGGAGGCGCCGGTCTGAATGTTTCGGCTAATGTCAGTCGGGGCAACGGCCGTGAAAACGGCAACGGCGTCAGCCACCATAACACCACGTTACAGGCGGGACAGACTGTCGAGCTAAACAGTGGCCGGGATACCACCCTGAAAGGGGCACAGGTCAGCGGCGAACAGATTACTGCCGACGTGAAACGTCATCTGACACTCAGCAGCGAGCAGGACAGCCAGCGCTATGACAGCCAGCAACACAACGCCAGCGCGGGCGTCAGTACCACTGTGGGTCCCCTCACCAACGGCACAGCGAGCCTCAATGCCAGCCGCAACAAACTGCACAGCAACTATGATTCAGTACAGGAGCAGACCGGGCTGTTTGCCGGTAAAGGCGGTTATCAGGTTAACGTCGGCGACCACACCCAACTGGATGGTGCAGTGATAGCAAGTACTGCCGACAAAGCCAAAAACACCCTCAACACCGGGACACTGGGTTTTAAAGATATTCAAAATAAAGCGGACTTTAGCGTTGAGCAGCAGAGTGCGGGCGTCAGCCTCGGTCAACCAACCACCGGTCAGGTGCTGAATAATCTGGCGGTCAATGCGCTGACAGGCTCAAATAATCAGGGCCATGACAGCAGTATCACGCATGCCGCGGTCAGTGACGGCCACCTGATTATTCGGGACAAAGCGCACCAAACGCAGGATATCGCGAACTTAAGCCGTGATACCGATAATGCGGCCAATGTCTTGAGTCCGATATTTGATAAGGAAAAAGAACAGCAGCGGCTGAAACAGGCGCAACTGATTGGCGAACTCAGCGCCCAGATGACCGAGATAGCCGGGACGGAAGGGAAAATTATCGCGACCCAAGCGGCGAAAGCGAAACTCAATCATATCAGTGAACAGGACCAAGCTGATGCCAAAGAAAAATTGATCAACGCAGGCAATCAACACCCGACTCTGGAGGATATCAATAAACAAATTTATGACACCGCTTACACGCAGGCGCTGAATGACTCCGGCCTGGGGACCGGCGGCAAATATCAAAAAGCGTTACAGGCGGCTACGGCAGCGATTCAGGGGCTGGCGGGGAACAATCTTGGTCAGGCGCTGGCCGGCGGCGCATCGCCGTATCTGGCCGGGGTGATAAAAGCGCTGACCACCGACCCACAAACCCATCAGGTGGATATCGCCACCAATACGCTGGCCCATGCGATTTTAGGCGCGGTAGCGGCGGAAGTCAGTGGTAACAACGCTTTGGCGGGAGCAGCCGGTGCCGCTTCCGGTGAACTGGCCGCACAGGTACTGATTAAGCAACTTTACGGCGACGGGGCAAAAGTCAGTGAGTTAACGGAGGAGCAGAAACAGACTATCAGCACTCTTTCTACCCTGGCAGCCGGGCTGGCAGGCGGCATTGCCGGTGACTCTACCGGGAGCGCCGTTACCGGGGCCCAGGCAGGGAAGAATGCGACGGACAATAATGCACTGAGTTTGCCAAAAGGGATGGCGGATTACGGTCGGTCAGCATCAAGTCTGGCTACCGCTATGTCAAATAAAGGTCAATCCTCTCAAGAGATTTCAGCGGCATTGTCAAAACATGCCAAAGGGGATCACCCGGAAGGACAAGATCCAGTAAGAGGGTTGGTAACGGCATGGGGAGTTGGTGCTTCTGCTGTAGGAGGGACTATAGTTGCCCCTATTGCTGGGGCTGCGGCAGTAATTGGTGGCGGCATTTTAGGAGGAGCAACAGATGCCACCAAACAGCTTTTAACGTTGAAGCCAGGAGAAAATTATAGTGCAACAGATACACTGATAGCGGTAGGAACAGGCGCATTAACTCAAGGTAAAGGAACACTATTTAGCACTCTTGTTAATACAGGAGGCGCTTATTTAGGAAGTAAAGTTAAAGGAGAAGATCCTACAACCTCAATGTTAGGTAATGCAGTTGGTACTGTAATTGGTAATAAAGTGGGGGGTAAGTTTACCAATGCAATGCTTTCTAAAGGTTATTCTAATAAAGCTTCCGAGGTTGGTGGGACAATTATCGGAAATTATGCTGGAACTGCAACAGATTACATTGCAGAAGAAGGAGCAAAGAAAACACAAGGAAGAAAAAATGGACAATAAAAGGGGTAATGCCGATCAGTTAAGGATCAGTTGAACGATCCAGTGGTTGTGTAAGAATCCGGAAATGTTCCTTATTTCCGGATTTTTTTATGCGTATTGCTCAAGCTCTTGACC
>NZ_JBHFKV010000102.1:0-3961 GCF_042879355.1 Photorhabdus sp. RM71S
TTTTGAATAATATCTTTTCATAAGCCAATAATCTCTCATCAGCTATTTGTCCACGAGTTTTCATGTTTTTATCTCAGAAAAATTAAAATTAACGTCGTAAATAGAATTAAACAAGCGGGAAATAACATAGCAAAGAGCCACTCTTTAATCATATTCATATGATAGCCTCAAATATTGCATTGCTATAAACCATTCAATTTGACTTTCTATTTTGAAAGCGATTCTGGCTTTAGATTGAGCTAAATTGAAAAGTTGCTTGTTGATTTTCATAATTAATAGATGATTTTTAAGTGAGTTGTTTTGCCGTTTGCTATAGCTCTGATACAATTCATTGCACATTCTTCTGTAATTCCGGCTTTAATTAATTCTTGCAGAGATTCATTGTTAATACGTTTACGATGTTCAATATCAGCCCGTCGCCGCATCTCTTCATCTTTCTGACGCTCAATTTCAGCCAAACGGACTCTCTCTGCTTCTTCCGACTTGCGCCGCTCAGCATCAATTGCAGCTTGTTTTTCACGTTCGGCACGTTCTAGCGCTTCCAGCTTTTCACGTTCAGCTCTCTCCGTCGCCGCTTTTGCTTCAGCTTCGCGTCGTGCTGCGGCTTCAATTTCAGCCAAAGCTTTGCGCTCAGCATCAATGCGGGCCTGCTCTGCTGCCTGCCGCTTGATTTCTTCCTCGCGAGCAACACGCTGGCGTTCCTGTTCGGCTTTCTTTTCTGCCAGGTCTCTATCAAATTTTTCATCCATTAGCAGAGCAATTTCATAATCAGTTTCGATTTGCTTTGCCAGTTCCTCTGCTGCTTTACGTGCTTCCTCTTCACGCTTAATACGCTCTTGTTCAGCTTCCCAGTCGGCGAGCGGCTTGCGAACTTCATCACGTAGCTCATTGCATGCATCAACAAAGCGCTTAATTTCTTGCTCCGCTGGTTTTACTGCTTCTTTGAGTCGCTTAAGATATTCGCGACCTGGCTTTTCTATAGCTGTCTTGCTGCGTGATATTTGCGCAGCTAATGATGCGATTCTGTCACGGCCTCTTTTTGTCGTAACATCTGGAATTTCATTTACCGATTCTCTAATTTTATTTAAAAACGCATCAAGCCCGTTTGGAATATAAATAACCGGCGCTTGTTCTGGTTTTATATCAATGATAGCCACTTCATTTTTATCTGACATGAGTGATTCCTTTAATTACATTAATTGTTTATTACCCCTGAGCCGTCCACTGGCCTTTACTCCATATTACTAAAATTCACCCCGGTTTATTTTAATTAATGCGTCTAAATGCTGCTGAGCGGCATCTTCTGTTAAATGAATAAGTCCTCTTTTTAAGTAAGTATTAAGCACAACTGAATCATTATGCCAATTATTATTAAGAATATTCATATTACTATGAATGGCAACAAAATAACATAAAGTGTTAACTGACGGTATTTCACATATTGGCTTTGGAAAACTGACTTTGCCGACTTTTATTATTTCTGGCTTGCGGCGATATTCAGAATCTTTGATCCACCATGGATGATCATCTAAGTCATCCCACCCGTCAGCGCCGTCACCTATTTCCCACAGCTTCCACGGCTTATCAGTTTTCAACGCATCTTGAGCATACTGCAGCATTAATTCAGCGTGCACGTGTCTTTTATTGTCTGACATTGTTTAATCCTCAGTCGGAATTTCTTGTAATAATTTTAATGTTTCTAACATTTCCCTGACCGCATTATCAACATTATCCTGATTTGTGTTATCGAATACATCGTCCCGGAGTTGAACTACATGTTCGTAATTATCATCATTAAAGTCAAAATATAGACCTGTTGATATTTCCCCGAAATCTTCTTGCCATCGAATTTTGATGCGTAATTTTTCTATTTCGTTATCCTCAGCTTTCTCGACTAAAATTTGTCTGCCGTGGGACTCAAACTGTTTAAACCATATTTCCATAATCAAACCTTCTCTGTAGTTAATAAAGAGCATCCCTGCTAATTAATTAAAGACTAGTCCATTGCCGCGCATTATTTCTATTTCTCCATGCAAGAGAAACATACATTTTGCGCATTTCAGAACCGCGACGAAATATTTTGGCTTCGGATAAATAGCGAGCTTGTTCAGCTTTACACTCAGTTGCAAATTTCATTTTTGTGTTCATTGTTCAACTCTCATATTTAATAAAGAGCATCCCTGCTGATGATTCCCTATTGTTTTTCCCGGTGTGGAGAAATTAATCATTCGCTTAAATCATAAAAAGTACCGTAAGTTATCTCTTCAAAACATTCAGGAACTTTCGGTATTGTATCCCAACCCTCTCCCTCTCTCTCTACACTGGGAATAGCGAATAAAAGAATGCTATTATCTTTTGATGCCTTTCCCACTAATGTTGAAATCACTGGAATGCCACGTTGATTTGGTTTTTGAGTTCCTAATTTTGTGCAACCAATATTGAATTTCTCAATAAGAAAATCTTTGTAAGTAGGCAGTTTCTTTAACTTCCTGTTTGTTTCTTTGGTTAAATCAGCAATGTTTTTATTAAATTCCTTCCCTGCTTTTGAATTGCTTTTTGCATGAACTACTTTTAATTCATCGTTTTTCACAATAATTTTTACAGCAAAATCAAATTCTTTCTCTATTGGAAAAGCAAATCTTTCTATTAATGTTCCATTTACACCGAACCCATGTTGAAATGTTGCCCCCTTTGCACCGATGCTATCTTTTGCAGTTTTAAGAACTTCCGCTCGCTTCTCATTGATAATTTGAAATTCATCATCAATCTGTTTAACGATATCACCAGTTAGACGATAGTATTTAAAACCTCTTTCGCTCATATATCCTCCTATTATTAACTCACCACAGCCCACTCGGAAATGAGCTGAAATTAGTTAATTGGCAATGTGCTAATCTATGAAAGCGACGGGTATTTGTTCGACTGTGTAGCCGTCATCAAGTGCAAGTAGTTTTTCGTAGAATTTTCTAACAACGAGTTCTTGACGATTAAACTGATACGAATTTCCCATTTTTGAGCGAAAAACATTTTTATCTTTAACGAGCCAATAAGCATTACGAATAACTCCTTTCCCATTTTTGGGCGTTGTTATTTCTACTATTGGGATTGGTTCTATGTATTTATCCATCACATCCTCATATTAATTTAATTATCTAACTGAATAGAGCCAGGTATTTGGTAAGCAATGGCTGCCTGTATTTTCTTGTTTATCGTTACTCTTTAAAGTAATAATCAGATTTGCAAGTACATCAGTTTCATCGACTGGTTTAATGATTGAATCAAAGATTTCATCAATTGAGCGGCTTTTGTTTGTTTCAGCCTCAGCCGCTTTGCGTGCCATCAGTTCACCTCTGGCAATGTAGCGGCGGATCTTCGAATTCGTCTTACCGCGTACAGGTAAGAAAGTGATTTTGTTCATTTGATTACCCCTATAGTAAGTTTTAAGCTATGTTGCTGTTCACACCTCAAAACTCACTTTGAGTATTTCCCACAATGGCGGGAGCTTATTTGTTAAAGAGCGGTATTACTTAGTGTTACTTGGTATTACTGGTACTACGGTTGTTTCTTAGCACTTGCGAATCATCTACCTTTTCATACGCCGGTAGCGGCTACTTCGTGGGCTTTCCTTGCCTGTTCGCTTGTCTGTGTGCCTTTGATATGATGCATTAAACACCATGTGGATTTTAAAGTCAACATTTTGTGGATTTTGTTTTCGTGAAAATACTCTTTATGTTGATTTTCAAGATGATTTATTTCAAAAAAATATTTCAGAACAGGGGATTAGCTTAAGTGTGGGGGGTGATTGGGCGAGAGAAGAGACAGGAAGCCCTCACGGGGAGGGGTTAGTAACTAACCTCAGCTTCGTTTAAAAATAGCGATATCACAATCCCGTAAATTCAAGCTCGGTTTTTTAGGTTGGAATGTATAAGCAATTAGGCCAGCGACGATTTCCAATAAAAAA
>NZ_JBHFKV010000103.1:0-3574 GCF_042879355.1 Photorhabdus sp. RM71S
TGTGGCTAAATCACACAACGACTGGACCTCTTCGGGCAGATAAAGGGATAAAAATTCCCTGGCCGTTTCGGGCTGCGTTAAAAAATGTTTGAATAACGCGTCATGGTGAGGCTGTTTTTCTTTCTTTGCCACAATCTGTTTCTCTGTCTTATCAGTTAGTCATTACCACTCATTGTCAAGGTATAGTATTTCTACCAAGTTACAAAAAACATTGTTTCAGATTTCCTCAGGCAAATCTTTACCGAATGCATTAATATAAGCGCCTAAAGAATAAAATACTAGAAAATAAAAAACGAGAAAATATTATATTTACAACAACTACTCAATGAAAGTTATTTATTTAAATCAGTATTTAACTTACATTCGCATAATAATAACCATTTTATCAAAACATCGATTGCTTATATTTACGTTAATATTGGATGTTCAGAACGCAAAAATTTAACTGAATTCCCTTCAGATGATCTATTATTTTGAAATGTTACTTAGGAAGCAACAAAACCTTTGCTTCATTGAGCTTTCATTTTATAAATTTACTTCTGTACATTTTGCTGTTGCTGACTGGAATAATAACGTACTACAGTATCTGGTTTATTTGGACTGTTACTTCGTTTTGGTGGCCTGGTAATGAACACCGAGATTCCTTGTTTTTAAATAATATTATTATTGCTCGTTTTCCTATTGATATCTTTAATGGAGGGTTTGGTTTTATTTTTAAGATAATAGTTCCTCTGGCATTAATTGCGAATCCTGCTGCTATGGCGTTAATTGGAAATATTGGATGGGAATTAGGGATAATGTCAGTTTTCATTTCGATTTTTTTCTTAATTCTATCAAGGATAATTTGGCGATTGGGATTAAAATCATATTCCAGCACAGGTAGTTGAGAAAGGAGGGATGTATAATGTATCAAATATATGCAAGTGTTCTTATTATTACGAGGAATAAGCCAGAGCGTCTGGAAATTACGTTACAGTCCCTTGTAAATCAAGAACCAACTGAGGTCCCATTTGAGGTCATTATTATTGATGATGGCTCTGATATTGACTTACGCGTAATAATAGATAAGTTTGCAAATTATCTGGCAATTCAATATATAAAAACGGTACATCAAGGAATTGCTGTCGCTAGAAACGTTGGTATCCATGCTGCAAAAGGTGAAGTTATCATTCTTACAGATGATGATGTAATCGTGAATTCTACATTTGTTAGAGCACATATTTATGAGCATCGTAATGAAGAGAGCTTAGTTGTTGTAGGTGATCGTTATAATGTGTATTGGTCCAATCTCATGAGAGATTCAGTAAGGTATTCTCTTGTTAGGGCATTACATGGAGATATGGAAGGGTTATTGAAACAAGCTCGCAGAGATTTCTATGGAAAACAAACGTTACGATTGTTTGATAGTGAATATCAAAAGAATGATCAGGCTAGGTGGATTTGCTTTGTAGCACGTAATGTTTCAGCACGGAAAAGTGATCTAGTAGAAGTCGGTGGATTTGATGAAGGCTTTATAGGATGGGGAATAGAAGATGTTGAGTTAGGGTATCGTTTAGCTTTACATGGTAATCGTTATAAATATAGATCTGACGCGGTAGTATATCATCTGGAGCATATAGTTGGAAATGACAGGATAAGAGATATTAATAAGAATTTTGAATATTTTATGAAAAAATATCCAACAATTGTCCCTGTCATCTATAAAGAATTTACGTTTGGAGAAATTAGTTTGGAGGGATTTTGTTTATCTTTAGAAAATGGCTTTCGAACAGAAGTGGAAAAATCTAAGAGAACTTATTATAAGATGATTAGATAAAAAGGTGAATTGTAATGAAGAAAGAAGAAAAAATTTTACCTAAAAAATTGAAAATACTACATTTAATACAACATATGAAGGTTGGAGGGGCTCAACGAGCTCTCATTAATATCATAAGATCTACATCGTTATGCTTTGAATATATAGTGGTTAGTACTTTAAACCAGTATGAATCTGAGCTTGAGGAGTTACAGATTAAATTCATAGATTACGCACAAAGAAATCTTATCAAAATAATCATAGAGGAGTTACCTGATATTATTCATTACCATTGGTGGCCCGGATTTAAGATGATACCTAAGAGCCGGATACCTCATAACTGTCATGTTATTGTAACAGTACAAGATCCTGCGCCAATTGAAGATATTCAAGCAGATGTTTATGTTTCAGGAAGCGATTTTATTGACAGATTTCAGGAGCATATCGGAAGAAACAGAAGAATTGTGATTAAAAGTTATATTGATGTGCAACAATTTATTTTAAATAGACAAAAAACGGAAGGAATTATTATTGGGCGACATAGTACTATTTATGAAAATAAGATACCAAAAAACTATATAGCTAATTTAGTCGATTTCAATCTAGATACAACTTTTATTATAGTTGGTGATGGTGATCCTATTCTTATTGATAAATTAAATGAAGAAATAATGATCTGCCAAGCGCAAAATATGATTAATATTTGGCCTGGAAGTAGAATAAGAGAAATGCTTTCTATATGTGATATATTCCTTTATCTTACACCTGATGATAGTTTAGAAGGGTTTGCTAATGTAATTTCAGAAGCGATGGTTTCAGGTATTCCAATTATTGCTGAAAAAAAGGGGGAAATTCAGAACAGATTATTCATGGAGAAACTGGTTTTTTATGTACTGGATATAAACAGGCAAGAGATTTTTGTCAACTTCTTATTCAAGATGAGATTCTGCGTATGAAAATGGGAGAAAATGCCAGAAAGCGCGGAGCAACTTTTGATCGTCATATAATGGGGAGATTATACGATCAAGTGTATATTAACTTAGCAGAATGAAATGAAGATTCAGGGTGGATAGATGAATAAGCATATTGATTTTATAGGTAATTATTTTGAACACTTAGGTCCATACGATTGTTTCTTTAATGCACTTGTTTATTGGATGGAATATCACAATATATGTACTGATGAACTTCATACTTTTAACGTAGATATTTCTTATCATTTGCCTACAGAAATATTTTCTGGAAGTGCTGCGCCACATATATTTTTTATGTTTTTAAAAGAGTTTTTTCATATAGATACAACTGTATATTATCTACAAGAATTAAATGAAATTCCATTAAATGAACTTTTTATTTTAGAATCTAATTCATATTTTTTTCAAATGAATTGGACTATTATCAGAAATTTGATCATACCAAATATGTTGTGTCTAAACGGGTTGGGATAAATAAATTGCTAATGTGGGACCCTTATGATAATGAAACCATTCTTTCATTTATTTCAGACTTGCATAACAGAGATAAATTTAAAATCAACGGTTTTTATCTATCTAGAACGGGGTATAAAATAAATAATTCAATGATAATTCCTTATCTTTTGAGTAAGGATTATATGAAAGAATATATTATTGTTTTTAATCATGCGAAGAAACAGATTTTATATATGAAGGGTAGATTCACATAATAAGTGCAACATCGTTAATCTGGAAGTAAACATGTTCGTATTCCCTTAAATAATTCATTCGGTGTTTTCCCACCCCGTGTTTTTCGGGGGCGATT
>NZ_JBHFKV010000104.1:0-3480 GCF_042879355.1 Photorhabdus sp. RM71S
ATGGAAGAGAGAGATCTTAACGTTTTAATGAGAGAAATGCCTATAAAAAGTCATATTTTGATTTTTATTTAACTAAAATAACCTTATTAAAAATGTGAGATCTCACCCTGCTACAACAGATGATATTGTTGAGGATTGGCGTAATACCTTATTTAATACATGAGTAGAAACATTCTCTGGTGGAAACCCCATCTGTAAACTCTGACTTTCTTCATATTTTTCCTGACTCACTACATTAGCATCATCAATAATAGAAAATGCTTTAAAATCATTTTTTTGGTTCATACACCTTCCTTAAATCAAATAATGCTATACCCGTTATCTTTCAAGTTGCCTCTTTGTTGGCTGCACTCGTTCACCCCGGTCACATCGTTATCTATGCTCCCGGGGATTCACTCCCTTGCCGTCGCGATGCATCTTGAAATCCATAGGGTATATTTCATAATCAATATATTTAAATCATTGTAAAAATAATCCCCTTGCAACTCATGCCAATCAAAGTCTAGTTTAGAAAAATAATAATGTGTTGTTCTTATTCCTTATAAGGTTAACTAATTTTGTATAATTGGTTACAATAAGCAATTCAATATCAAGCAGTTACTATTCTCTCCCCTCTTTCATTTCTTACTACAATTTTTTTATTTCAGGTTATAGACTGAATCTCTTTCAGTGTAGCAATGAAGTGTTTCATTTTCTTGTTGTAACAATTCTGCTTGTTGTTGTTTTGCATCGTTGATTTGATGAGATTTTAAGAGGTTTTTATCAACTATCCATTCTTTTCCAATCCATATCTTCCTGCAACTCCTTCTATATTTAAGTTTCAGGGTAAAATTTCAGAAAATCAGGAAGTTCATTGATACTAAGGTGAGGATAGTGCTTTCTCTTGTGCTTGCCTTTACTAATAGATACAAGCTACCACCATCAGATAGCTTCATAAATTCCCTCACAGCTATAGAGGTACATTGAATAGATACGGGTAGACAAGAGTAGAGCCTGGTCTGGGATATTTCTTTAATTTTATTGGAAAAGTAGAATTTACAAGATGTGAGTAGAAGCAGAAGTGGCGGAGGAGGAGAGATTCGAACTCTCGGATGGTTTCCCATCGGCGGTTTTCAAGACCGCTGCCTTAAGCCGCTCGGCCACCCCTCCGCAATGGCGTGCACTATAAACAGCACCGAAACAGATGTAAAGTCTCCTTCTGTTCGATTGCCGTAAATTTACCCTTTTTCACTATCGTTGGCTTATTTTATCCGCATATGTGCATACTATCCTTGGGTACAGAAGTGATTTTTGCTAAATTACGGCTACTTTTCTTTGATGGTTATTAATGATTATGTTGGTATTCGAAGGTCAAGAAATCGAAACCGATGCGCAAGGTTATCTGAAAAACAGTAGTGACTGGCAGGAAGCAATAGCTTTACTCCTCGCCGAACAAGAAGAAATCACTTTGACTGAACAGCATTGGGAAGTCATTCGTTTTATCCGGGAATTTTATAAGGAGTTTAATACATCCCCGGCTATCCGTATGTTAGTAAAAGCAATCGCACAAAAGTATGGCGAAGAAAAAGGCAATAGCCGCTACCTTTACCGTCTGTTTCCCAAAGGGCCGGCAAAACAGGCAACTAAAATTGCCGGACTGCCGAAACCGGTAAAATGTATCTGATCAATAATCCAGCTCAGTGGCGGACACTAAAATCTGCAACATCCTCCACTGCGCAGGGGTGAGAAGAAAGGTTATCTATTTGTGCTCCGGGTGGACCACCCTGTTCCAGCCAATGGGTTAATTTATTTAGTTGTTCACTGTCACCATAAGCTACGATTTTGACACTACCGTCATGCAAATTACAGACATAACCTGCCAGCTTATTAAATTTCGCCCAACGAAAAGTTTGATAGCGGAATCCAACTCCCTGAACCCGGCCATAAACATAAATTGTTATCCCATATTTAATCATAATTACCCCCTATCAACCCAATCACCTTGCGGTATCGCTCACATATATAGTTAAGCACACGACTGTTGGTTGTATTTTATATTTACTACCGCTAACCTGAAATAGATGAAGTCACACTCGCAATTAAAGCAAAAAAAGACTTCAACCACCGGGTACGGCTCTTGTAATTCACCTTACTGCCCTTATATCAATGTCAATACAAGACTTCTTTGGAGGTGACTATGATTATCGCCAGCAAATTCGGTATCGGCCAACAAGTACGTCACAAGCTTCTGGGTTATTTGGGAGTCATCGTGGATATTGATGTGGAATACTCTCTGGAGCAACCCCAAGAGGATGACATTGCATCTAATGCTACCCTGCGTTCCGCTCCCTGGTATCACGTTGTGATGGAAGATGACAATGGTCAACCTGTACATACTTATTTGGCTGAAGCACAATTAGCCTATGAAACATCCGATGAACATCCAGAGCAACCTTCTCTCGATGAGCTAGCAGAATCCATCCGCAATCAGCTATTGGCCCCAAGGCTGCGCAATTAATCCTCCATTTATACCTAAACAACCTAGGGCAGTTATCGTGTTTTAAGCTGCCTGTACGGCAGTGCACAGCACACAACATGCGCAACAAGCAAATGGAATTTTCTAAGCTGCCTGTACGGCAGTGCACTGTTACATATTAACCTTAAGTTGCTGACTGTTAAAGAATATAGTGATAAAAAATGAAAAAACCCTTTTTTTAGGAGATATCTAATTTTCTTTTTAAATCAATAAATTATTTTTTGATGATAAAAAAGGGTCAAAACTGAGGTACAGCAAAAGCACCATATCTTATAGCAATAAAAGTGTAGATTCTGGCAAAATTTAGTAGCCATAAGAGCAATTAAAATTGCCTTAACATATTGTAATAACTGTGAAAGTAGATTTTATAAGATGTCTAGAAAAATAAACTCAATATCCAACTCAGACACGATTTGAACTCTTGGAACCCAGACACCGCTTCTCATCCAACACTTTAAGTTTGCATTAGATATTAGTGCCAAGGCTCCATTCATCCATTGATTAGAAACCAAATAACTACAAGCTGAAAAATATTATTTTTCGAGTCCTAATCTTGGAATTTCAATTTTTGGGCAACGATCCATAACAACATCCAGACCTGCTTCCTCTGCCAACACTTTTGCCTGCTCATTAATTACACCAAGTTGCAACCAAAGAACGTTTGCCTTGATATCTATAGCTTCTTGCGCAATGTCATATGCAGCTTCAGCATTACGGAACACATCAACCATATCAACAACTTGTGAAATATCTGCCAGTTGTGCATACACTCGTTGCCCAAGCAGTGTTTGTCCGGCAAGCTTCGGGCTGACAGGAATCACCTGATAGCCTTGTTCCAGTAAATAAGCCATAACTTTACCTGATTATCACTTAAATTCAGCTCCCATAGGCGTATACTCAAAATAAGTCTGTGTGGAGGTAAATGAAAATGGCTAAAAATCAGATTCAATTCCAAAAAGGCATTT